>JAGGZZ010000011.1 GCA_021161765.1 Candidatus Methanophagales archaeon
CACACTTTTTAATACCTCTCTCCAGTAACCCGAGAACCCGCCGATAAAATTCCCTATTTCAGTCGCTGACATATCTTCCGGGATATTTCCGGAAAGAATAGGCAGCAGGAAGAAAAGTGTAATCACCACCAGCACTATTACCAGCGCTATTGTCGTTCCGATTTTCATTTTTTCTTTTCACCTCCCACATTTTTATTGTTTTTCAACACCTTAGCTTCTACCTTAGAGAATAATTTATCCGTTGGGAACCCATAGATTCCATTTCTTTGGTAAGATTCACCATTCTTCCCATAATAAGGAAATCCCCGCTTTTTGTTATATATATTGATGCGTATTTGACCGTTTGGTTATTGTCCTTAATATCAATGTTTACAATATACAAATCATTACTGTAGTCTTCTATACTGGTTAATTCTGCACTTAAACCTTGTGGTTTTAAAATATTCTCATTAATATAAACTAATGATTTATTGCCTGCCTCTTCTTTAGATATTGCTGAGATTTCTAATCCTGCAAAAGCCGACAGAGCCACACCAACAATTAAACCTACGAGCAAACCCACAGTAATATATTTCACCATGTGCACTTTGTTCTTGCGTTTTATTCCTTGTGCGTTCATTTCACCACCCAATTCCTTTTTTGATTCCATATTCATCTTTTTACTCTCATAGATTAATCTATTATAACGTCCCACAGAATTAGCTTCAAGCCTATTACAATGGCAAGTGTGATGCATCCCGCGAAAATACTCATGTCGAGAAAAATCTTGGTGATTATTATGGCTGGATGATAGGAAGAGAGGGGTGCGGAAAGATATACGAAGATGTACGTGTAGATCAGGTCTATACAAATAACCACTGCTATCCCCATAAACAAAAATTTAAGCCTCTCCAGGGGTTCTTCTATTCGTTCAGCGAAATGTTCTCTTTCGATTCTATCTCTTACCAGTACGCGGGTGTCTTTTGCTATTATACTGATGATGAGTAATGCACCCGCAATGCAGAGTACCACAGCAATGCCGGGTATAAACGCGTCGCTTAGCATGTATGAGGAAACCAGGAAAACGAGTGCTGCTGCCAGAAATAGTTTAGCAACTGTCGTGGTTTTTAGCTTTAAAAACTCTTTTCGTTCCTTCTTAGCTTTGCTCTCCAATGATTTCATTGCTATCCATGCACCGGATAACACCAAACAGTACCAGATTACTCCGTTAAGTATTGCTACCAGTAACCTATTTTGAAGTGGAAAAGGAACTATCGGATGCAGTCCTAATACATACATCAGATACATATTAATTCCGAATACTATTATTATGAAAGAGGCACTCAGCTTTACTGGGGATGTCAAAAAACTTCTTAGCCTTTTTGCATCTTTTTTCGCTTTTCTCGATTCTGTATCCATCATGATCACCCTTTATCTTTATTTCAATCTTAATTAATAAAAAACTATCTTTTCGTTCGGTTTTTCCCGAACGATAAAAGGATAATTCCGAGTGAAATCAGGATCAAGCCAGTAATTAGATGCATCGGCTCGTAAGGAGCTATAGCCCTTAAATTTAAATTTAAAGCTTCGTCGGGAAAGATAAAGATACTTCTTACAAACCAATATAGCCCAACAATTCCAACAACAAAACTCAATATCGCAGAAGATAAAAGGACTATTATCTTCGTCATTTTGTGCGGGTGAAGAATCTCCGTGCCCTTGCCTGTAAGCTCATAGTAAACCCACTTATTATCCCTATTCACCTTCTTTACCAGCCCTGATTCAATCAAAATCGTTAGATGCTCGTGAACAGTTGATTTAGAAATATTCAAATCATCCGTTAATTTACTCAATGTCATAGATCCAGAATCGATTTTTCTGAGAATGTCAATTCTCATTTCGGATGCCAAAGCTCTGATCATTCTCTTATCAAGTGCGATTTTGTCCATTAGTCTCTACCATATCCCTCCATCTGACTTAATAATTCTTTTGGACATTTATAAAGCGTCTCTCTTCTAAACGGCGCTCAAAAGTTTTATCCGCATTACAATCTTATGAAACTATCTTTTCATTCGGTTTTTTCCGAACGAAAAACAAAGGTTTATATAAAATTCTTTCTTCATCCATATTCTCACTTTAAAGGTAAACAGATGGCGTAGATAAAATACGCTGTGCTGCACATCGTAATTGTTATTCCTAATCCCAAAAGGATTTTTCCATAGGTTTCTTCTCTCTTTAAAGCGCCAAATAGGGCTAACAATATTCCCGGCAAAATTATGATAAGCGCCATCATTTTTTATTTTTTGCCCCCACAACTCAGAGTATGCACTCATCATATATAAAGCCATACTATGTTTACAAAATAGAAAGTTTTAAATACTCTAAGTATAGATACTATTACATAAAGTAAAATAAACTTGAGGTGGTAGATAGAAAAAATGAAAAAAAAGAAAATCGTCAAAGCATTAACAACAAGATTATTCGTTGCACTCATAGTATTGAGTGTCGTCGGCTGGATTATTTTGTTTGGAAAGGATTTACCTTCCAGCGCTACGCCTTTTGTGTATGGAATCATTATCCTGTCTATAATTGCTTCAATATATGTCTTCTGGAAGAAAACAGATTTATTACGTAACAAAAAAATAGTTGTTGGGCTGGTTATTTTCATCATAATTGGTGCAATTGGTTGGATAACATCAATTTCCGAAATTACGGATTGCAGACCTTATAAATGCGGAGAAAGTTTTATTTGTGCAAGACCAACTGATTTGGGTATGAAAATAGTAACTGGTAAATGTACTTCTGAATTTTCAGAGGATATAGATTTCTACTGCGTAAAGGAGAATAATACATGTATCAAAAAACCATTACCTAAAAATGACAAAGTATAAAAAGAAACAACGATCAATAGAAATGAGGTGGTAAAAATGAGATTTAATTACATTGCAGAATGTACTAAATGCGGAAATAGGAGAGAAGTGAGCGGCTTTAAGAGAAAAATAAGAAAATTCAATCCCACTAAACCAACATTTACTTACGTCAAATGTCCGAAGTGTGGGAAAAGAACGAGACACGAAGTAATAAAATAAAATTCAAGTGGAGGACTCGCGACTCTCCTCTCCCTTTAGTAAAAAATAGGTAGATAAAAACCAAAAATTGTGAAGTGAAGAAAATGGGAAACGATAGAAACAAGAACAAGAAAAATATCACAACGATGGTGTTGGTAAGCCTTGCACTATTCATATATATGCTCATATTGGGCACCTTCATACCTACACGCCCCGGGAGTATATTTCCTACTGCGATAGGTGCCACAATAGGGTTCATCGCTTTTTACGTAACTTTTGGAGGAAAGTTTGAGAGACTTTTGAATAAGATAGTTTCAATATTTTTTGGATTGCCGATTGCAGGACTATTTGTAGGTATAGCCAAATACATCAAAGTCGAAGTGACATTGCCGATGTTCATTGTTTTTCTTGCTGTTGGAGTTTGCATAAGTGTGGCTCTTTTCGGATTGATTGAGAAGAAGACAGACCGCAAAAGGGTTGAGACGGCATACAAAACCGATGAACGGGGAGCAATACTGAACGATAAAAGTGCAACTGTTGGTTTTATCGCTCTTTCATTGTTTCTATTGGCGTATCTAATCAAGGACTATCTTGAAGCAGGAATTTTTGATAAGATATTATTATTAACGCTCTGTGGTGGCTGGATTGTTCTTATTTTTGCGAGGTTGTACTATGAATGGAGGATGTGAGGTGATCTAAATGGATTTGAAAAGATTCAAAGATTATTTCGTTGTAGGCTCGGGGATTATACTCCTTGGCATAGTTGTACTTACGGTATTTGATCTGGCGTTTCTGGGAATGGGCATTGTTTTGTCTGGCTTGATGTTAATTTTTATTGGCATATATTGGGCAAGGAAACCCAAAACAGAGATTCCCAGTGACGAAAGATATATAAGAATTAATGAAAAAGCAGGCTTCAATGCATTTTGGAATACCATAGGAATTTTAGCGGTTTTAACGTACGTGGATTTCTATTATCCATTAGGTCTGAACTTTAGAGAATTTTTTATGATAGTTGTTGGTGTTGGAATGTTCTCATTCCATGTACATCGCTTTTACTACGATAAAAAGGGCTTCAAATGAAGAACAAACTCAAAGTTTTCCGCGCGATGCACGATTTAACGCAGGAGGATTTGGCTGAGAAAGTGGGGGTAACGAGGCAGACCATAAATGCGATAGAGAAAAGTAAGTACAACCCTTCGTTAGAGCTGGCGTTCAAATGTGCGAGATTATTTGAAGTGAAGATTGAGGATATTTTTATTTATGATTGCTAAATCCTTTTGTTTCACCGCAGAGCACACGGAGAACGCAGAGACGCCAAAAAACCTAAGCAATGGTTGAACAGTCTTAAAACTCGGGGGGGGTCTCTGCGCTCTCGGCGGTGATAAATCACTTGATTTTTAGACTGAGCCCAAGGAAATTTTTATCAATTTGATACAAAGAAAAGTTATAAACTTTTTCTTTTGATACTCCTTTTTTCTTGTTAACAAAAGATTGAGATGGAACTGAACGAGCTATTAGGAATAGGGGATTTTATGCTGGTGGAGCAGAGTTATGCAGCGCAAAAAGAGATAGGCAGAACGCTCGAATATCTCGGTAAGGTCAAAGAAGGGGACGTGGCAGAATCAATACGAATATTTGCAGAAACCCGGAACAAGAGCAAAGAAAAAGAGTTGATTGGCATTGCCATTTATGATAAAGACCTGGGCTTCTGGATGGTCTTCACGGATTTTTTCGCGGATACAAGGAACAAAGAGGAATTTGAGGCGCTTGCAAGCAGGATAAACGGCACTAAGGAAGTAGAAGTGGAACGGGATAAATTTCGTGAAGGCGTGATTGAGTTCTATTCCGTCGGGTTAGTAAACGGGCTATTTTACAATTGCGGTTCCGATTTGGATTTAGATTTAGGGGGTGCGAGTTTCTATCCGAGACAAAGGACAGAGGCATTAAAGAACGTATTGGCTGAATTTTTACGCGAGAACGATTTAGAAAAAGGCATGATGGAAGGTAAGAAAACGCTTGAAATTGGATGTGGTGATGGCGGCGCGACTATTGCACTGCACGAATCAGGTATTTTTCCTTTTACGGTGGATATAAACGAATGTGAGATTTGCAAGGGGTTAGAAGAAGGTGTGTTGGAGCCCAAACGCAGCATTGTACTGGATTGCTCCATGCTGTCTGCCTTTTTTGGTAAAGAATTTGACGTTGTCTTCGGGTTTATGATTGGTAAGCTCACACCATTTAACAGATTTGAGTGGGAAGGCGTGCTGAGAGGGGTTCATAGAATACTGAAAGACGCGGGAAAAGTGCTATTTACGGTTTCAAGTGAGGAGGAAGCAGTAATGGTAAAAGAGATATTAAAAGACGATTTTGAAGGGGAAATAAAAGAGAATAAAGACAGTGATGGTTATCTTGACCACTGGGTATATATGGGGACTCTCTCTACGGGTCAGAAAATATGTTGAAAGAGAAGGAAATGAAAGATTCGGAAGTTCAATCTTAAATACAAAAGTACTTTCATACTAAAGAATAATATGAATTTAGGTGATATGTATGGC
>JAGGZZ010000061.1 GCA_021161765.1 Candidatus Methanophagales archaeon
ACACAGATTAACGCAGATTAACACAGATGATAAGAATCAATGCGGTTAGACTAAAATAAATCTGCGTAAATCAGTGTAAATCTGTGTCTTAAATAGAAAAAAGCTCTACTCTATACACAATGAAAAGGCGAAAAGAAGGCTATTTTGATTTCGAGCATCATCATCCAAATGCGTACTTAGAGCGCAAAAGAAACGTTGAGCAGGGATTACACGCGAGGACAAAGATACTTGAGGTGCTGGCGATGACAGCGCCAACGGAAGCAGCAGCGGCAGCAGCGAGTAACAGTGAGGAAATGCGTGAGGACAGAACGGAACTCACGATAAAAACGATTTCGGAATCGGCAGCAATGAGTTATTCCTCTTCGTTTCATCATTTACGGCTGTTGGAGGCGGAGAAGATAGTGAAACGCGAGGGAAAGAGACCGTATAAATGGATGGTGACGGGAAAAGGGCAGAGGAGTCTTGACGAAGTTGATTTGGAATTAGAGGTGACAAAAATGGAAAAAGAATTATTAATGATTCCGGGACCGGTACCTGTGCTACCACGTATTCGTAAGGCGATGTCAAAGCCAATGATATTCCACCGGGGAGACGAATTTGGAGCGATGTACGAAGAGATAGTGGAAACGCTGAAGGACATATATCAGACGAAAAACGACCTCTTTGTGCTGAGCGGGTCGGGAACGTGCGCAATGGAAGCTGCGATAGGCAATCTTGTCGGCAATGAAACAAAATTGGTGTGCATAACCATAGCAAACGGCAAATTTGGTGAGCGGTTTGGAGAAATTGCAGCTAAGTATAAAGCAGACGCAGTTACACTGGTGAATGTGAATTTCGAATGGGGACATCCAATCGAGTTAGAAGCAGTAAAAGAGGCATTGGAAAACAGTTCCAGTTCCGACCACAAGAGCAAGATAGTTACAATGGTGCATAATGAGACATCTACGGGCATACTCAACCCGGCGAAAGAAGTGGGGGAACTTGCGAGGAAACACGATGCCGTTTTCGTACTTGATTGCATTACCTCCATAGGTGGTGATAAAGTCCCTGTGGATGAGCTTGGTGCGGACATCGCCATTGTGGGCTCGCAGAAATGTCTGGGTGCACCACCCGGGCTGTCGGCACTCTCGGTTAGCAAGCATGCGTGGGAGATGATACGTGAGAATGAAAGAAGACCCTATTACACGGACCTTATCGCGTATAAGAAGAGTTTAGAGAAGAAACAGACGCCCTACACGCCTGCTTTGCCTCTATTCTTTGCGCTTCACGAGGCGTTAGCGGTGATACGAGAGGAAGGTATGGAGAACAGAATAGAAAGGCACCGGGGGCTGGCAAAGACGGTTCGAGATGCGGTTACTGGCATGGGTCTCCGTTTATTCCCGAAGCTAAATGAGGTAAGTGATTATTCTAACACCGTCACCGCGATTGAAATTCCTGCTGCCAACGGCAACATCACGGATGAGCAGCTCAGAGGTGGTATGCGAAAAAGAGGTGTGATAGTGGCAGGTGGTCAGGGAAAACTGAAGGGCGAGATATTCAGGATAGCTACGATGGGGAACATAACGGAGAAGGAAGTGTTAAAAACTATACAGGTATTGAGGGAAGTGCTGATGGAAAATGAGTTTATAGAAGGGGAAGGGGAAGGATTGGAAGAAGGGGATCACAATTTTGATTGAAATTAAGGAATTTCAGTGGGATGAAAGAAATGAGAGACACATCATGGAGAGGCATAATGTAACCAAATCCGATGCTGAAGAGGTGTTTATGGGAGACCCATATTTTAGGATCGGAAGAGATGGAACACGATATGTTTATGGTCAAACGAGTGCGGGAAGATATTTGTTTATCGTATATTTATATCTCGGAAATGGAGTAGCACGGGTAATCACAGCAAGAGATATGACAGATGGCGAAAGAAAGTTATATTTAAGGAGGTAAGTAAATAATTATTATGGCAAAAATTCCAAGATTTAGAACAGAAGAGGAGATACAGGAATTTTGGGATACACATGATTCAGCGGAATATTTTGAGGATATGGAAAACGACGAGGTCCAGGTTACTTTTAAACGTGAGAAAGGTGTTTTGGTTATTCCATTGGGAGAGGACCGTTTGAGGTCGGTGAGGGAGATAGCGCTTGAAGAGGGTGTTAGCTCGAACCTTCTCCTAAAAAATTGGATTGATGAAGGCATCAAGAGAAAATTGAAAGTTACAAGAAGGGTTTGAGGAGAGGGGATATGGAGCGCTTGATGCTTTTCACTACATTTAGAGAAAATGGAAACCAATATCGGTAAAATCAAGAAAAAGTCCGAAGAAAAAGCTGAGGAGAACTGGGCATTCCGAGCTTATCTGAAAGAATGCGATATGTCACCAGAGGAGATAGATGCAATTGTACACCAGCTGTATAAAGAAATATCCTCCAAAATAGACTGCAAAGCTTGTGCAAATTGCTGTAAGGAAATTACGCCCGTTTTAGATGCAGAGGATATTGAAAAACTATCTGAGGGGTCAGGGAGATCTAATGTAGAATTTAAAGAAGAATATCTAACTGAAGATGAAGAGTCTAACGGTTTTAAATTTAAGACGAAACCGTGTCCTTTCCTAAAAGATAACTTGTGCTCACTATATGCATATCGCCCTAAAGATTGCAGGTCTTATCCTCATTTACATAAGGATGGGTTTGTTTTTAGACTGATGGATGTTATAGCAAATTGCTCTGTATGTCCAATAGTATTCAACGTGTACGAGGCGCTGAAAGAAGAACTCTGGCACAAAGAATCCTTATACTTTGATGATCTTGATGACTGGCTCAGTGAGGAGGGCTAAAAAATGAAACTATCGGAAGAAGACATCGAACTGTTTTATAAGCTGCATCCGGCACTGCTGTTTTACACGAACCAGCGAAAAGGCGTACTCAGGGAGGTAACCACAATGGAGGAGTTCATAGAGTTGCCAATAGAAGAAAAAAATAAAGTCAGAGAAGTCCTATACCAGCACCCCAAACTGATTGATTCCTTTGTGAGGAGGAATCCTTTCAATTTCTCGCAGGACGAGTTAGAAATAGTTAAAAGTTGGAAGAACTTCCTTAAAGGCGAGTTCTATTTGTTCCGCTATCTAAAGAAGTATGCGATTTTTCTCGACGATAGTTCACCGCCAAAGGCGTATGGTGTGCTCGCACTGAAAAGTTATTTTCAGGAACTGGTGGGACCCTGGCTACCTGTTTTTCTCAAAGCGGTTCTTTTACCTTTTAAAGGGCAGATTATATATGATAGTATTCTGATACCATACCCCGTTAGTTTTGGTCCGGGTATTCGACGTGATTTAAAGGAGGCATATCAAGAAGCAAAAGCGAGATTCGGTATTATAATGTCTCTTCCGTGGGTGGAAAAGGAGGAAAGTGACGTTGAGCGATTAAAATCGTATTTGAGCAGTGAAGCGATGCGGGATAAATATTGGGAAGAGATAGAGGAACTGATAGAGAAGGATTCAAATCTTTTGGCGGTTTATCATCAAGAGCTGGGTAAAGTTCATGCACGCACGTTCAGGCGACGTCTATCGGGGATAGGGCTGAAGGGTGCCTGGTTTGCCATACTGGAAGGAGAGATAGTCGCGGGTGGCAGTACGAGAGCAGAAGTTGAGCAAATTCTGGACAAGATTATACCAGAAGAGAAGCGGAATTTTGTTTATGTCTTCCGTTTGAAGGGGAGGTAAAAAGATGCGGCGACAGGTCAGGAAGAGCGGAAACGGCATAAAAGTTTTCTCGTTTGACGTTGACGGCACATTAGTAAGCATGCGATTTGCTGATTGCGTTTGGTTACAGGGCATCCCGGAAGCTTACGCAGCGAAGGAGGGTGTGAGCTTTGAGCAGGCGTTTGATTTTGTAAAGAGCGAGTATGACAAAATAGGGGATAACAGGGTAGAATGGTATAAGATGGATTACTGGCTGCAGAAGTTCGGTCTGAGCACGACAACACGTGAGAAGCTGTTCGGGAAATACAAAGGCGAGGTGGAGATATACGAAGAAGTAGAAAGCGTCTTGAAGGTGCTGAAAGCCGAAGGGTTTGAACTGGTGATAAGCTCAAACGCAGCAACAGAATTTATTGAGTTTCAAATTCGACCGATAAGAAAATACTTTTCGCTCGTGTTCTCAGCAACGTCGGATTTCGGTGCGGTGAAGAAATCCAATGGGTTTTACGCACGAGTATGTGAGATTGCAGACGTAAAGCCGCACGAAGTTGTCCATATCGGCGACCACTGGGTATTTGATTTTGTCAATCCACGTGAGATAGGTATGACTGCGTATTTCCTGGATAGAGGGAGAAGCAGAAGCAGGAACATAAAGGAAGAGGATGATGAGTTCGTTATAAGCAATTTAAGTGGGATTCTGGATAAAGAGGTAAGAGGTGGCAATTATAGTCATTCCCGCGATAAATAGCAAAACCACAAGATTACACAAGTATTCAAGACGCAGATTTACACGGATTCACGCAGAAAACTATTCCCTCAAATTATCAAATGCCTTACGTTTAACTTCCGGCTTAGTGCCAAAATTACGTTTAAAATCCTGACTATTAAGCCCTTTCAGGGCTTGCGGGAATGTGGGCAGAGCCCACAAGCGTTCATCTGCGTCCGATCATCAAAAATTATTCTTCCTTGATGTTTTCTGGTGCCTTTGCGTTCTTCGTGTGCTCTGCGGTGAAATTTAAGGATTTAGCAATTTCACTAAAAAAACAGCCCCTCATCCTGCTCATAACCTCGATTCAATCGCAGTGCGAGCTCGGCATTTGTCAATTCGATACTCAAATACGATGCATGCTCAAGCATTGAAACCATATCCAAACGTAAGATCGTATCCATTACCTCCTTTGCCGTTTCCCCTACTATTCGCTTCCCGGTAGGCACATGTTCCGCATATATTTTTCTATCTCTGTCTCCTCCTTCCTCAACTTCACAAATACCGATTCTAAAGCATCCTTTTGGGTCAAGTCGCCACTTCGTATCCCCTTTTGCAACCACCAGTTCTGAATCTGTATCTTTACCCTTATCTCTATTTTGAAGTTGGACGACGGGTTTTCTTCGCTTCTCTTTCAATATCAATAGCGTGAGGCCAAGGTCCTTAGGACTGCTTTTACGTGCTTTTGCGAGTGCCATCATCTCTGACGCTATCCTCAACTCTTTTACACTTCCCACCGCTTTATCACTGTATTCAGGCGTAAAAAGAATGTCCGCACTCAATTCAGACGCTATCCCCGCTAAGGTTGCGTTCACGCCTACCGAATCAGCATCCATCAGCTCCGTGACGTTTCCAACGCCAAAGAAAAGAGGTGTGCCTGTGTTCTTATCGTGCTGTCTGAACAGATAATAGTTGTATAATGATTCTGCAATTCCGTATCCGACAGCATTCAATACGGGGTCTACGATTATGCGCTTTATGCCGTGTCCCTCCGCCATTTTCACGTTTGCAACTAAACTCGCGTTTTTGTCTGATGCGTCAAAATCGGGAATTACAACTGCTGCTATGTTATTTCTCCCTATCTCGTCTCCCACTTCCGTAATGTTTCCTTTGTTCACGCTGAGCACCATATCCGCACCGGCTTCTATGCCTGCACGTATCAGTTCTGCATCCAGGGTATCAACAGAAATAGGGACGTCGGGTGCAAAAGCCCGAGCCGCTTTCACCGCTTTTTTTACTTCTCCCTGCCTTGCTCCGATGTGAACGCCAATATCAACAATGTCCGCACCGTTCTCAACGAAGTATCTCATTTTTCGCTGTATCTCCTGCTCGTTCAACTGCGTGGCATCCACGATTTCCGCACACACCTTCATCCTTGCGCCCCCACCTATCTTCACGCCTTTTATGCTGAATTTTCCCTTTATGCCACGTTCTAATTCAGATAGCCGTTCCCGCGCGTTTTCTCTTCGCTTCTCCGTCAGAAACACGTCAGCGGGAACACGCGAAGAGAATTCCAGCTCTTCTACGAATTGTAATGCCTCACCGATGTCGTATGCATGCCGGGGTCCTAACCTGATTGTTGTGCCTATCTCCTTCTCCAGGTAGCTGAAATCCGCTTTGCAAAGCCCAGAAACTAAGATGAGGTCATACTCCTTTTTAAAACTAAAATGCTTTTCAAGCGCTTTTCTTAACGATTCAGGTGTGGAAAAAGCGGCAATATCCAGTCCCTGTGTAAGAACATCGCAGTTTGACGGTGAATTCAAGGCTCTTACTGCATCCTTTACCATCGCCTCTGCTTTTCTTCCGGTTGCTAATAATACTCTCATTCTTTTAAACACGCCAAAAGTGGGTCTTCTGGTTTATCCTTCATCGTTTGATACACGATAAACGTCTCAGTCCGCTCAACAGCGCCATAAGAATGCATCGTTCTTAAGAATTCTGTCATCTCATCCTTATTGTGGAAAAGAAGCTCCAGAAAGAAGTCAAACCTGCCAAAGAGGAGTTGAATTTTCCTCACGTTTTTACTGGTTCTCAAGAACTCGCTGAGTTCATTCCTTAATTTCTCTTCCGGCTTCGCAATGAGCAGGACATAAGCGTTGAATGCGAACCCGAGCTTATCTGTGTCCAAACAGACCGAAAAGCCTTTCGCAACGCCATTCTCCAATAGCTTCTTTAATCGCACAAAAGCCACCTGCCTGCTTATCCCGCACCTTCTACTCAGCTCCGAATAAGATAGCCGCCCGTTCTCAAGCAGCGCATTCAGGATACATTTGTCCTTTTTCTTCAGCTCTGTTTCCCTCATTCGTAAAAATTAAATATCGAAATGTTTATAAAGTGGTTATATTTATTTCTTTTTAGTTTATGATTATGGTTATGGACAAGGTTAAGGTTGAGGACATAAAAGGGAAAGAGGAAAGCGAAGCAGGAGGGACAGAAGATGGAAGATAAATTAAAAACACGATTAGGCGAGAAGAACTACCAGAAACTCATTGAAATAGATAACCCGGAACTTCATCAATTCGTTGCTAAGTATGTTGAGCTTTGCAACCCTGATAAAGTTTTCGTATGCACCGATTCGCCCGAAGATATCCAGTATGTCCGGCAAGAAGCGATAAGAGCAGGAGAGGAGATGAAACTCGCCATCGCGGGTCATACGGTTCATTTCGACGGCTATTACGACCAGGCGAGGGATAAGAAGAATACTAAGTTCCTTCTACCACCGGGTGCTGATTTGGGCGCTAATCTAAACGCAATGGATAAGGAGGAAGGACTCAAAGAGATTCACGACATTCTGAAAGATATTATGCGGGGGCACCAGTTGTTTGTGCGGTTCTTCTGTTTGGGACCGCTCAAATCGCAATTCTCAATACCTGCTGTTCAGCTTACCGATTCGGGTTATGTGGCGCATTCAGAAGATTTGCTGTATAGACAGGGGTATGAGGAGTTCGTAAGATTGGGGCGGGATGCACAGTTCTTCAAGTTTGTACATTCGGCGGGCGAGCTGGACGAGAGGAAGACTTCCGTGGATATTGACAAACGCCGCGTGTATATTGACCTTGAGGATGAAACCGTGTATAGCGTGAATACGCAGTATGGCGGCAACACCATCGGACTTAAGAAGTTGGCAATGCGTACAGCGATAAATCGAGCATCAAAGGAAGGATGGCTAAACGAGCACATGTTTGTTATGGCGGTGCACGGTCCGTCGGGCAGGAAGACATATTTTACGGGGGCGTTTCCTTCTCTCTGCGGGAAGACCTCTACATCTATGCTGCCGGGGGAGAGCATCATCGGGGACGATATAGCATACATAAGGAATAAAGAAGGAGTGCCGCGTGCAGTAAATCCTGAGAGGGGAGTATTTGGAATAATACAGGGCGTGAACCCCGAGGACGACCCTCTAATCTGGAAGACGCTCCACTCTCCCGGTGAGATTATATTTTCAAACGTGCTGGTTACGGAAGAAGAAAGCGTGTTTTGGATTGGCAAGGCTGGAGAAGAGCCGAAGTGGGGAATCCATCACTCCGGTGAATGGACACCCGGAAAAAAGGATGCAGAAGGTAATGAAATTTCCCTTTCACATCCAAATGCCCGGTTTACGCTTGACCTAAAACTTTTAGAGAACTGTGATTCCGAGCTTGACAATCCAGAAGGAGTCGTAATAGGGGGGATAATATATGGCGGTAGGGACTCGGACACGAAAGTGCCGGTTGAGGAATCCTTTGACTGGACACATGGCGTTATTACGATGGGTGCCGCACTGGAATCAGAAACGACAGCCGCAACGCTGGGGGAAGAAGGAGTGCGAAAAATTAATCCGATGAGTAACTTAGATTTCCTTTCCATACCTATTGGGAAATATATAACGAATCACTTGAACTTTGGCAGGGGGCTAAAAAACCCACCACCCATCTTCTCGGTGAACTACTTCCTAAAAGATGCGAACGGGAAATTCATGAATGACAAAACCGACAAGGCGGTCTGGCTTAAATGGATGGAATTGCGTTCTCATCACGAAGTCGAGGTAATAAAGACACCCACAGGACTCATACCGAAATATGAAGACCTTAAAAGGTTGTTTAAACAAGTGCTCGATAAAGACTATGCCGAGAAGGACTATAATGAACAATTCACGATACGGATTACGGAGAACTTAGCCAAAATCGAGCGAGTGAAAACGTTCTACAAGACAGAGGTCCCGGATACACCGGAGATAGTATTTACAATATTGGAGGAGGAAAGGCAGCGGATAAAGAGTGCAAGGGAAAAATACGGCGATTATATTTCGCCCAAAACGTTCCTTTAAAAAAGAAAGCTTTGCCAAAAGAAATAGTTTTTCTTTTAGCACAGGTTTTCTTTTTGATAAAAAAGAAAAAGTGTATTGAAATGATAGAGATATGTATATATGGAAGAGGGGGGCAAGGAGGAGTTACGTTAGCAGAGTTAGTCGCACATGCAGCCATCTTAGAGGGTAAACATGCGCAGTCAATGCCTTCTTTTGGTCCTGAGAGGCGGGGAGCACCCGTTCTTGCATTCTTGCGCGTGGACGAAACAGAACGAATAAAAGTCAGAGCAGAGATAAAAGAGCCCGATGTGCTGCTCGTGCTTGACCCTGGTCTGCTAGGGGTTGGCGATGTCGTTTCACGGCTTAAAAAGGAGGGAATGGCAATACTCAACACGATAAAATCGCATGAGGAGATGAAAACAAAAATAGAGGCGAATAAAATGGCAACCGTAGATGCAATGGGCATTGCGAGGGCGGTTCTGGGGTTGCCTATTGTCAATACGACGATGATAGGAGCGCTGGTAAAAGCAACGGGAATAGTTAAGTTGGCGTCCCTGGAGGCGCCAATGGAAGAACGTTTTGGAAAGGTTGCGGCGAAGAACATCGCAGCGATGAGAAAAGCGTATGAGGAAACGGTGGTCAGTTGAGCAAAAATGCAAAGTGCAAATTGAAAAAATAAAAAAGAGAGAAAATAAATTATTGACACAGATTAACACAGATTAACGCAGATTAACACGGATGATAAAAATCAAATCCGCGTAAATCCATGTTAATCCGCGTCTTAAATAGAAGGTAGAAAAAATGGGCGGAGAAAAATTAGGCTGGAAAGACCTGGAACTTGGCTGTGTGGTTACCGAGCCCGGAAGTGCTGGCGAGTACAAAACAGGTGATTGGCGGTCGGAAAGGCCAGTTCGTGAGAACGAGAAGTGCATAAAATGCGGGATATGCTATATCTACTGTCCGGAGGCGTGCATTGAGGAAACCGAAGATGGATTCTTTGAAGCCAATTTGTATTATTGCAAGGGATGCGGGATCTGCGCGCATGAATGCCCAAGAGGCGTAATAACGATGGTTGAGGAAGTGGAGGAATAGAGGATACAGGATAAACCAGCAAAAATCGTGAGGCGCAAAGTGGAGAAGCAACAGCTGAGGGAAAAAATAAAAGAGGAAAGAGAGAGAGAATGGATAGGAGAAGCATTAAGAGCGAGAAAATTCTCAGGAATCGAAACATTTGAGCAGGGCTTAAGTCTTATTGATTTTGCAATTAGGGCGGCGAAAAATGCGAAGCATCGAAGAAATAGAAGATAAAACTTCAATGGTATGATTGGATATAAAGGGAATCTACAATGAAAATGACCGGATAACGCTGGAAAGAAGAATGAAGGAGGTTGGTTAGCGGAAAAACCGAAAATTATTTCAATCAAAAGAAACGGTTTTTCTTTTAGCACAAACCTTTTCTTAAAAAGAAAAGGTTTAGCAAAGAAATGAAGAAAGAAAAAGTAGTGGGTCTGGAAGGTTCTTTTGCTGTTTCCGAAGCGGTTCGGATGGCAAATGCAGATGTTATTGCCGCATATCCGATTACACCGCAGACGCATATCGTAGAAAGATTATCAGAAATGGTAGCAGAGGGCGAGCTGGATGCCGAGTTCATCTGCGTTGAGAGCGAGCATAGTGCGATGAGCGCATGTGTAGGTGCATCGGCAGGAGGAGCACGCGTGTTTACGTGCACTGCGGGTCAGGGCTTGGAATTAATGCATGAAGTGCTGTACATACCCTCTTCAATGAGGCTGCCTGTGGTTGCGGTGGTAGCGAACCGTGCCTTATCAGCGCCACTCTCTGTGTGGTGCGACCATTCAGATATGATGGCTGTTCGGGATATAGGCTGGATACAGATGTTGGCAGAGAACAACCAGCAGGCATTTGATTTGACGCTGTGTGCGTTTCGAATAGCGGAGGATAATGAGGTTTTGTTCCCCACGATGGTGCATATTGACGGTTTTCATCTGTCACACGTAATCGAAGATATGCGCTTGCCGGATGCGGAAGAAGTAGCGGGATTCATTCCTGACTACAAACATCCTTTTGCGTTAGACCCGGACAAGCCAGTGAGTATGGGCTGTTATGGTCCGCCGTTTATATATCCGGAGACAAAGCGCGCGCAGGAAGTCGCATTTGAGAAAGTAATGCCGAAAATATTAGAGACATGGAAAGTGTTTGGCGACCGTTTCGGCAGGTATTACGCACCGGTTGAGAAATACCGGATGGGAGATGCGAAAATTGCGCTATTGACAATGGGAAGTTACAGTGAGACGGCAATGCTTGCGATAGATGAACTGCGAGCTAAAGGAGAGGATGTAGGACTTATAAGATTACGATTGTGGCGACCTTTTCCATTCAAGGAGTTCAGAGAGGCAGTAAAGGGCGTGGAGGTGCTTGTGGTGTTAGACCGCTGTGTATCGTTTGGAATGGGCGGTCCTGTCTGCTCAGAGGTAAAATCAGCATTGTATGACCAGCAAAAGAAACCGCATGTGGTAGGTTTTATCGGTGGGCTTGGGGGACGCGATATACCGATAGAAGGATTTGAATATATGATACAGAGTGCTTTGGAAAAAGTGAAAGCAATAGAGCGAGGAGAGGAAGTCGAGACGGAAATGATAGGAATAAGAGAGTGAGGGGGAAGAGATGAAAAATTATTAACCACAGATTACACAGATTAACACAGATGATAAGAATCAACACTGTTAGACTAAAATAAATCTGCGTAAATCAGTGTAAATCTGTGTCTGCTCAAATGGAAGGAGGCTATGCTTTATATACAATGACAAAAAAGAAAGAAGAAACGGATTTGTTTGTGCCGAGGCTGGTTACAACTGAAGAGAACTTCGCTCCCGGGCATCGAGCGTGTATAGGCTGTGGCGAGGCGCTTGCGGTTCGGCACGTGTGCAAAGCGCTGGGAAGAAACGTGATTATCGTTAATGCTACAGGATGTATAGAGGTTTTCTCATCGGTGTTGCCACAAACTTCGTGGCGCGTCCCCTGGATTCACACGATATTTGAGAATGTGGGAGCGGTGGTGTCAGGTATAGAGTCGGCGTATAAAGCGAGGGTAAGAAAAGGTAAAATACCTGATAAGAACGTAAAATTTGTCGGATTCGCAGGTGACGGCGGCACTTCGGATATAGGATTGCAGGCATTGTCAGGCGCTATGGAGCGCGGGCATAACTTTTTATATTGCTGTTTTGATAACGAAGCGTATATGAATTGTCTGCCTTCTTCCTCCTTGATAATGACTGAAGAAGGTCTGAAGAGGATAATAGAACTAAAAAAAGGGGAAAAAGTATATGCTTTTGATCAGAAGAATCATGAGTTGGTCGTGAAGAGATGTGAGGGGGTATTCGATAACGGCACGAGAGAGATATATGAATTGAGAACGTTACATCACCAGATAGAAGCGACACCTAACCATCCGTTTCTGGTTTTGAAGAGGAGTGGAAGGGGAAGAGAAAATGAGTTGATGTGGAAAATACTTTCGGATATACGCCCGGGGGATATGGTAGTTGTTCTGAAAGATTTAGGTGAAGGAGAACCGTATAAATTCGACCCGATTAGAAAAACGGTAGTTGGCGATTACAAAGTCACGCATGTAAATGAAATAGAATTACCTGCAGGGACCAGTCCGGATTTGATGAAATATCTGGGCATTTATGTCGGCGATGGATGGACGAGAGTAAAGAAGGGAGAAATTGGTTTTGCACTACCTGAGGGGACGGAAGAAAGAAATGCATTGATTCAACTACATTCGGATATTTTCGGCAACAGCATAGGTCGAGAAGATGAAATGTATGTGTACATAAATTCAGTGAATCTGGCTAAATTTATTGACCACTTGGGTTTTGGTTCGGGTGCAAAAGACAAAACAATACCTGGGTGGGTATTTACACTTCCGAAGGATGAAAAAGAATCCTTTGTTGCGGGATTACTCTTATCGGATGGCTACAAAACGGGCAATAGTTCGAGATATGTGTCTGCGAGCAAAGAGCTGCTCAAGCGATTAAGATTATTATTGCAAACAATGGAATACAGAGTAGGAAAAATTCACCTACAAAGAAAGGAAAGAGGGACCGTATGTGTTGATAGAACACTTCTAAAAGATGCTGAGTGGGGGGCTATAGCATTCAGCAAGAGGAATGCATGGAATACTGAGAAGTATTTGTCACAATACAAGTACCAGAATTTTTTGATAGAAAGCGAGCATTTTGAAATGGAAGAAGTGAAGGAAGTGAGAGCGGCGGGAAAAGAGCCTACTTTTGATTTGCACGTGGAAGATGCGCATAATTTCATTGCGGACGGTGTCGTGGTGCATAATACGGGCATACAAAGGTCTTCTTCAACGCCTTACGGTGCGTGGACAACCACCGCACCCGTAGGAAAGAAAAGCATTGGACAGGCGACGTGGAAGAAGAACATGCCCGAAATCGCGGTTGCACATAAGATACCCTACGTGGCGACGGCTTGTCCTTCGTATCCGTTTGACTTGATGGATAAAGTTAAAAGAGGGTTAGAAATCGAAGGACCTGCTTATGTGCACATACTTTCTCCCTGTCCTACGGGCTGGCGGTCACCGCCGGAACTAACGATAGAAATAGGTCGGCTGGCAGTGGAGACGGGTGTTTTCCCGCTTTACGAGGTAATCAACGGCGAATATCGGTTGAGTTTTGATTTCACGGACTTGAAACCTGTGCGTGAATACATGAAACCGCAAAGGCGGTTCAGGCATCTTACGGAGGATGTTATAGAGAAGATACAGGCACGGGTGGAGGAGGAGTATGCGAAACTGAGGGAGAAGGCGGGGGTGAAATGAAAAATAAATTATAGACACAGATTAACACAGATTAACGCAGATAGATGATAAAAATCAACAATAAAAAATAATGTAAATCCGGAGTGAAAGCGAAAAATGGGAACTGAAACTGAAGAACGAAAATATGTAAGGTTGCCGGTTTTTTTAGAGCAGGGATTCTCGTTTTTGAAGCGAGACGTATTGGATAACCGAATTTGCTGTCTTTGTGGCACATGTGCGGCGTTTTGCGATAAGATAGAGATAAAGACAAGCGAAAATGAACTCAAACCCGTGTTAGTCGAAGAATACGACACGATATGCGGGATGTGCTATGCCTTCTGCCCCAGGACGTTCTTGCCGGTGTCAGAAATAGAGGCGCGAATATTTGGGGAGGAGGAAGCGAGGAAAAAGGCGGAAGGAGACGTTCTCGGTATTTATCGAAGCTGTTATGCTGTTCGGTCAAAGAAGGGAGATATAAAAGGGCAGGATGGCGGTGCGGTTACCTCGCTGCTTGCTTACGCGCTTGAGGCAGGGATAGTAGATTGTGCCGTTACCACGACCTCAGACGACCAGTGGAGACCAATATCAAAAGTTGCGAAAAGTTACGAGGACTTGAAGCAGAGCGCAGGCACGAAATATACGATTTACCCCGGTGTGATAGGTATTAGAGATGCGATGGGAGCTGGCGGTGAACACATCGGATTCGTGGGACTGCCATGTCAAATACAGGGTTTGCGAAAAGTTCAAACTTCAGAACAGCCGTATGAAGTGGGAAAAGAGCGCATAAAATTGCTGATTGGATTGTTCTGCATGGAGAATTTTAAAGAGGGGTTATTGGATTTCGTGAAGGCTAAGCTGAGTCTGGATTTAGAACGCGTGCGTAAGTTCGACATAAAGGGCAAGGAGTTACTGGTTTATGACGATAAAGGTAATAGTTATGGTATTCCATTGGACGAGATAAAGCGTTATGAGAGCGAAGGATGCTCGGTTTGCGCTGATTACACGGCTGAGCTTGCCGATATTTCCGTGGGGTCGGTGGGCTCTGAAGACGGGTGGTCAACGGTTTTCGCTCGCACGAAAACAGGAGAGGAGATAGTCGAGGGTGCAGTGGGAAAGGGGTACATTGAAGCGAAAGAGATAGAGGAGAAAGGGTTGGGATTGATACGGAGGTTGGGTGAGAGCAAAAGGAAGAGAGGGGAGAAGGATTATTAAAGGCACAAGAAAACAGAAAATAAATTATGGACACAGATTAACGCAGATTAACACAGATGATAAGAATCAACACGATTAAACTAAAATAAATAGTGCCATATGACCTATACTATACATATCATCCCAATACTTAATTAACATTTTCTTTCTCACTACCTCCATATAGTTCCTCGATCAAATCCTCATACTCCACAACCAGCGATTTGCTCAGCTGCGTTGTGAATGAGGTTTCTTCCACCGACAATCCTTTCTTAAGGCAGAAGCGCACACGATCAAAATCGTTGAGATATCTATCAACGGCGTTGGGACTGTGATACGTTTCCCGTGCGATGTCCGGTGTAGCTTTTCTATCCTGAACCGACTTTCTGCAGATGATTTGCTTATGCGTTGTACTTCTCCCCAGGTCATGCACGGTGCCCCTACGTGGGAGTACCACGTTATTCTCACGTTCATATTCGGCGATATCCTTTTTAATGGTTGTAAGGGAGCAAGAAAGGATGAACGATATGTCGGTCTCTGCCAG
>JAGGZZ010000108.1 GCA_021161765.1 Candidatus Methanophagales archaeon
GCAGATAATCCTGCCAACCCCCCCCAATATCGTTACTGACGCCATTTTACTCATATCTCCTCTCACGTTCTAATTCCCTTAAAAAATATTTATTCATAATCCCCTACTTTCATACCATCCAATCGCTCTTTCTATCCCTTCATCTATCGAGACGTTGGGCTCATAATTTAAAAGTTCCCTTGCTCTGCTAATATCCACAATACATTTAGTCACTTCACCTGTTCTACTCTCTTTTATAACAATTTTTCCTCTTGATGTCATTTTATTTAATATGACTTTGGCTAACTCTACTATTATAATGCCTTTGCCTGATGCAATATTAATAGTATTATTTTTAACTCCACCGAAATTTTTAATCGATTTTATTATACCATCCACACAATCATCAATATACGTAAAGTCCAATAATTTGTCCTCACCAAAGACAATCAAATCCTTATTTTGCTTTGCCGTTT
This sequence comes from Candidatus Methanophagales archaeon, assembly GCA_021161765.1. Taxonomy (GTDB): domain Archaea; phylum Halobacteriota; class Syntropharchaeia; order Alkanophagales; family Methanospirareceae; genus QEXZ01. The sequence goes on from JAGGZZ010000108.1 coordinate 456, forward strand.
CTATAAAGACGGGAATGACTCTATCGCTGTCATCGTACTTCCCATAAACATTTGAAAATCTTAGAATTACAAAATCTATGCCATAGCATTGGTGATAGGAATGCACCAAAGCCTCGCCACCAATTTTTGTTGCAGTGTAAGGGCTTTCACAGTTTCTAACATAAGCTTCTTCTTCATTGTGAAAGACTTTGTCGGAATTCCCGTAAACTTCCCTGCTACTCGCAAATATGAACCTATCTGTGTTTTTTAACCGGGAAAACTCCAAAATGTTAAACAATATTTCGAAATTATCCCTCGCTAATATTGGATTTTTCACCAGATTATATACCCTTGCATTTGCTGCTAAATGGACAATCATATCAAAATCGTCCGGCAACTTACTGAAGCAGTTTCTATCTCTTAAGTCGCTAATTATTGTAATTCTATCGACTTTTTCACTCCATTTGTTTTGTTTTATGTCTATACCCACTATTTCGTATCCCTTTTCCATCAAAGTCTCACATAACGCCGTTCCGATTGTTCCACTACTTCCTGTAACCAATATTTTTTCAATCCCTTTCTTGTTCATCTTTATCTCCTATCAGCGAAAGCAAAAAATTTTCAAGCTCGTTATTGAACCTTTTATCCCTTATAAAAAGCTCAATGTTCGATTTTATCCAGTCGAGTTTGTTCCCTATGTCGTATCTTCTCCCTCTATAAACATAAGCGTATCTTTTCTCTCTTACGAGACGTAGCGCATCGGTAAGTTGTATCTCATTCCCCTTTCCTGGACGAGTTCGCTCGATTGCATCAAATATCGCCGGTGTCAAGATATATCTGCCTAAGATTCCTAAATTTGATGGTGCTTCTTCCGGCGAGGGCTTCTCCACTAAATCCTCAACGAGGTGAATATCCCCTTCAACTTCTTTTCCCTTTATTATCCCGTAGCTGCTTACTTTCTCACTCGGGACCTCCTCAACAGCAATAATAGAAGTCTTAAATTCCTCGTATTTCTTGATTAACTCCTTTGTGCATTCTGGAATGGTTATCGTATCACCCAAAAGCAGGGCAAACGCCTCATTACCTACAAAGCTCTTTGCATAGTAAACCGCATCTCCTAATCCTCGTGGCTCTCTCTGTCTTGTATAAAGAAGGTTTACACTGCTCATCATCGCATCTATTTCATCTAAAAACTCGTTTTCCAGTTCACTTTTCCCGAAATGATCTTCTATCGACCTTTTCCCTTTTCCCGTTATAATAAGGATATCTTTTATTCCTGAGGCTATCGCTTCTTCCACAACGTATTGTATAACTGGCTTATCTACTATGGGAAGCATCTCCTTCGGCTGCGCTTTCGTAGCGGGCAAAAACCTCGTTCCCAACCCCGCTGCGGGTATTACTGCTTTTTTAATCATTCCCTCACTCCATATTTCTCCTTCATCTCCTCGTTTATATCATCCACGACTTTCAGTAATTTTGCCTTATGATATTCTTCAGCAAAAGCGACAAAGGCTTTTAAATCCTTTGGAAGACATTTACCACCAAACGCTTTTCCGTGAAGCGTTCCATATTTCCCTATGCGTGGGTCGAGACCAACGACATCCGCAATGGCTCGAGAATCAATGCCAAGTTCTTTGCAAATAAGGAATATCTCGTTCCAGTAGGAAATCTTTGCTGCAAGCATACAGTTCGAGGCATATTTTATCATTTCCGCAGTTCTCAAATCCGTTCTGAAAATAGGCTTGTTCAGCGGTTCGTAAATCTCCTCTAAAACATCTCCTGATCTTTTATCATATTCACCAATCACAATTCTATCCTCAGTAAAGAAATCCTTTTTCGTGTCCTCGTCTGTGCTCCAAGTTCCAGAAATTTCAGTTAGGAACTCTGGATTCATGCATATTCCAAATTCTCCTGCTTTTTTACCCGTGTATTTTTCTAATATTGGAATTACCACTTTCTCAGTCGTCCCCGGAACTACTGTGCTTTTTACCACTATAACATGATAATTATCCTTCTCCGCTAATATCGTCCCTATGTTTTTTGCTGCGTCTTTTACATAGCTCAGGTCTATTTCTCCATCTTCATTTGTTGGCGTTGGAACACAAATGAAAGATATATCAGAATTTTCAATTGCATAGTTTATATCCTTGTTGAAATTTGGCAGGGCTTTATCCACAATATCGTAGAAAATTATTTCGTTGCCTAATTCCGCAAAACCTTTTCCAATTAGCGTGCCCACCCAGCCAGATCCTATTATGCTTATTCTTGACATTTTCTGATACTCAATTCGAGTTCTCTTCTAAATACTTTGTCATCGCAATCAACCGTAATGATAATATCTCTTGTTGCAGATAATAACGCCTTCTTTACAGCCACGCCGTATCCTTGTGGCTTTTGCCTGATGACCACGGCGCCTAGTTCTTCCGCAATCTCTGGCGTTCTATCTGTAGAACCATCAACGACTACGATTTCGGCTTGATTGTTCGTAGCCTTCTGTATATCGGTTATGACTTTTCTTATCGCCTTCTCTTCGTTCCGGGAGCCCATTACAACAGATGCATCGTCATATTTTTTCATTGTATATAAAGTATAACTTCCTTCTATTTAAGACACTGATTTACACTGATTTACACGGATTTACGCAGATTTATTTTAGTTTAACCGTGTTGATTCTTATCATTAAGCCCTTTCAGGGCTTGCGGGGACGTGGGCAGAGCCCACGAGTGTTAATCTGCATTAATTTTTCTGTTTTCTCGTGAAAATCTGTGTAATCTTGTGGTTATAATTTTTGGAATGCCCATAGAACCTACCCCTGTGAAAACACAACCGCCCCATCCGAAACATCCATCTTTATCGTATCGCCCTCACTGAATTCGCCATTCAAAATCTTCATAGACAATGGGTCTTCGACCATTCGTTGAATTGTTCGCTTTATCGGTCTTGCCCCGAATACGGGGTCAAATCCTTTACTCGCTATCAATTCTTTTACGCTGTCGCTGACAGAAATCGCAATTTTACGCTCGGCAAGTCTATCTTGCAGATACCGCATTTGAATCCCCACTATCTTCTTTATCTCCTCCATGCCCAGCGGATTGAATATGATAATCTCATCAATGCGATTCAAGAATTCGGGTCGGAACCGCATTTTCAGCGCTTCCATCACCTTCCCCCGCAACTCTTCGCCACTAAATTCCTGCATCAGGTGACTCGCAACGTTGGAAGTCATGATATTCACGGTGTTCTTGAAGTTCACGGTTCTTCCATGACCATCGGTGAGACGACCATCGTCCAGGATCTGAAGCAGCAGATTGAAGACGTCGTTGTGCGCCTTTTCTATTTCATCAAACAGGACTACGGTGTAGGGTCTTCTTCGAACGGCTTCGGTTAAAAATCCGCCCTCTTCATACCCCACATAGCCCGGTGGTGCGCCGATGAGCCTTGCAATTGAGTGCCGCTCCATGAACTCCGACATATCCATCCGCACCATCGCCCGTTCATCATCAAATAGAAATTCGGCGAGTGCCTTTGCAAGTTCTGTCTTTCCGACACCCGTTGGACCCATAAATATAAACGAACCTATCGGTCTATTCGGGTCGCTGAGACCTGCGCGAGCCCTTCTAATCGCATTAGAAATCAACGAGATCGCTTCATCCTGTCCCACAACACGCTGTTTCAAGCGCTCTTCCATCTGAATAAGTTTCTCGGTCTCTCCTTCCAGCATCCTCGACACAGGAACCCCAGACCATTTCGCAATCACCTCCGCGACGTCTTCTTCGTCAACCTCTTCTTTTAGCATCTTCTGGTCACGCTGCATCGCTTGCAGTCGTTCATTCTGCGCGTCCAATTCCTTTTGCAGTTCGACAAGCGTTCCATACCGTATTTTTGCCACACGCTCTAAATCTCCACTGCGTTCAGCCTGTTCTTCTTCTAACTTCGCCTCCTCTATCTTCGCTTTGACTTCTCGTATCCGCTGTATTATCTCCTTCTCATTCTGCCATCTCGCTTTGAGCTGGTCGTCTTTTTCCTTTAGCGCCGCCAGTTCCTCGCGTAGCTTTTCAAGCCGTTCCTTCGATGCTTTGTCGCGCTCACGCTTCAAAGCCTGTTCCTCAATCTCCAGTTGCCTGATTTTTCGGTCAACCTCGTCAATTTCGACGGGCATGCTGTCTATTTCCGTTCTCAACCTGGAAGCGGCTTCGTCAATGACGTCAATGGCTTTATCTGGCAAGAACCTGTCGGTGATATATCTATTGGTGAGTTCAGCCGCAGCAATCAACGCGGAATCGTGAATCCTCACTCCGTGATGCAGTTCGTATCGCTCCTTTAAACCACGCAGAATCGAAATCGTATCCTCTTCCGATGGTTCACGGACTAAAATCGGCTGGAATCTACGTTCCAGAGCGGCGTCCTTCTCGATATATTTGCGATATTCATCTGTCGTGGTTGCACCCACACATCTGAGTTCACCACGAGCAAGTGCGGGTTTTAGCATGTTTGAGGCATCTACCGCACCCTCTGCCGCACCCGCTCCGACAACGGTGTGTAATTCGTCAATAAAGAGCACTATCTGACCCGCAGCCTCGTCAATCTCCTTTAACACCGCCTTTAGTCGGTCTTCAAACTCACCTCTGAACTTCGTCCCGGCGATCAATGCCCCCATGTCCAGGGCTGCCACGCGCTTATCCTTCAGGGTCTCGGGAACGTCACCGTTTATTATTCGCTGCGCTAAACCTTCAACTATTGCGGTCTTTCCCACGCCTGCCTCACCTATAAGCACGGGATTGTTCTTCGTTCTTCGTGATAGGACTTGAATAACCCTGCGGATTTCTTCGTTTCTGCCTATTACCGGGTCGAGCTTACCTTTACGAGCAAGGTCGGTCAAATCTCGTGTGTAGCGTTCCAGTGCCTGATACTTCTCCTCTGGATTTTGGTCCACTACCCGCTGTCCACCACGAATTCCCGTCAGGGCTTCGTATATCCTGTCCTTTGTCGCTCCCATTCCTTTAAGAATTTGAGGAGATGATGGCTCCGCCTCTTCCGCAATCGCAAGAAGGATATGCTCGGTGCTCATATACTCATCCTTCATAGCCTGCGCTTCTTGCCATGCATTCTCCAGCGTCTTATTCAATCTCGGCGTTATATATATCTGCTCGATTCCGCCTCCTCCATATACTTGAGGCAGGGAACTCAAATGCGCTGTGAGACGTGATCTGAGCTGGTCAACATCAACGCCGATTTTTTGCAATATCGGGACTACTATACCTTCTGATTGTTCGACCAGCGCTAACAATAAATGTTCCACGTCTATCTGTTGATGATTGTATTTGTCGGCGATGTTTTTTGCTTCTTGCAGCGCCTCTTGCGCCTTTAAAGTCAGTTTGTCAAGTCTCATCTGGTTATACCTCTCTATACTATATACTAAGTTTCCAGGTATAAATAAGTATATATCAAGCTTCAAGAAAAGGTTTATCAAGTCCTTCTCTTTATAAAGGAAGAATAAATGGATAAGAAAGAAAAAGACAAACTTAATAAAGCACTCAGAAAATATTTTGATGAAATTTACGAGATTTATGCTGGCGGGAACTTCAGCGAAGGCAGCTTCTACGATTGCTTGAAACACTTTATCAAAGATTCAGGACGGATTTTAGGATATTCAACGTTCCCTTTTGTTCTGCCAAAGAGGACTGAAGTGGGCATACCCGACTTTTTCGTCAGAAAGAACGGGAAGATTATCGGGCATATCGAAGCGAAAGGGGTGGATAAGAACCTGGATAATTTTGAGAACACCGAGCAATTAAAAAGATACCGGGAGTTTCTTCCTAATCTCATTCTGACGAATTTTATGGAGTTTCGGTTGTATCGAGATGGGACGCTGGTGGACAGGGTAGAAGTAGGCAGGCAGATGGATTTACAGAATTTAGAAGTGCCTTCCCCGCAGAACTTAGAAGCGTTCTATGGACTGCTTGAGACGTTCTTCGGGTTCTCCACGCCAGAGATAAAGAACTCGAATGACCTTTCAATTGCGCTTGCGAAGAGGACGAGATTGCTCGAAGGTGTTTTGAACGAGGGGCTTTCGGCGGGGCAGGAAGCAGTGATGAATTTCTACACGGCGTTTCGAGAAAACCTTATAGAGACGTTGACGAAAGACAAGTTTGCGGATTTGTATGCACAGACAATAGCCTACGGTCTTTTTGCAGCGTGGATGCGAATGCACAAGCAGGGCGAGCGGAATTTAAAGGCAGGTGCGTGGAAGTATATTCCCGATAGTGTGCCGCTGTTGCGTGAAATTTTCTATTCGTTTGTCGGACCCGATTTTCCGGCTTCGCTAACCTGGATTATTGACGACATCGCGGAGATGCTTGAGAAAGCCGATGTCGCTTCGATTTGCGAGGAGTTCAAGCTAACGAAATGGGAAGAAGACCCGGTAATTCATTTCTACGAAACTTTCTTGGCTACTTATAACCCGGAAGAAAGGCAGAGATTGGGCGTTTACTACACGCCGCTGCCTGTGGTTTCTTATATCGTGCGAAGCATCCACAGGATTTTGAAGACGGATTTTGGTAAGGAGGAGGGATTTGCATCGCGGGACGTAACGCTGCTCGACCCTGCGGCGGGAACGTTGACTTTCGTTATTCAAGCAATAAAACAAGTAAAGGAGGAGTTAGAAGGACGAAGGAAAGGCGGACTTGTCAGGTCTTATTTGGAGGAGCACGTGATGCGTGATTTTCACGCGTTTGAACTTCTCGTCGCTCCTTACGTTATCGGGCATTTTCGCGTGGCGATGCTGCTGGAAGAACTTGGCTACGAGCTCGAGAATGAGAAACGGTTCAAGTTTTTCCTCACGAATACATTGGAGCTGAAGGAGCCGAAGCAGAGAGCGCTTCCGCTGGCAAACCTTATTAAAGAAGCAGAGGAGGCGAAAGAGGTAAAGGAGAAGATACCTATTCTGGCGGTAATCGGCAATCCGCCGTATTCGGTGAGTTCGGAGAACAAGTCGGATTTCATCGAGAAATTGATGGAAGATTACAAGGAGGACGTGAGAAAAGAGAGGAATATTCAGCCTCTATCTGACGATTACATAAAGTTCATCAGGTTTGCACACTGGAAGTTAGATCGTGCAGGCAAGGGAATATTAGGGTTTATTACGAACAATTCGTATCTTTCGGGTGTAATACATCGAGGGATGAGGAATAAATTGCTTGCGTCTTTTGACAGGATTTACATATTGAATTTACACGGGTCTTCGAGGATAGGAGAGAAAACGCCGGAAGGCGGTAAGGATGAGAACGTGTTTGACATTCAGCAGGGCGTTGCGATTGCTTTGTTCGTGAAGCTTGAGAAGCCGTTAGA
>JAGGZZ010000111.1 GCA_021161765.1 Candidatus Methanophagales archaeon
AGATTGAAAGGATAAGAATATTTTATTACTTCTTTTCCCTCTTCAATGTTTTTAAGCTATAGAAATACCCTCTAACAAATTCCCGAAATTCTCTTATCGCTTCCCGTGGTTCAGAAGGCACAGTCGAATTTTTCAGTGAAATTGCCATATCCTTAAAATTCACCGCAGAGCACACGGAGAACGCAAAGGCACCAGAAAACCTAAGCAATGATTGAAACAGTCTTAAAACTCTGCGTGCTCTGCGCTCTCCGCGGTGATAAATCACTATATTTTTAGACAGTGCCGTTCAGAATTGATCCTGCTCTCAACAACCTTTTTACTTTCTCTTCAAGATTTTCTATAACTATCAAATCCTCCCAGCTCGGATGTTTCGCTACTCTGTCATTCTTTATGGCTTCTTCTAATTCTTTTGATGAAGATATGTTTCTATATCTCGATAAAATCTCGAACTTCTCAGCCATGCAGTCCCTCTTCTTTGATTTTATATAAAGCTTCCTTATTTGATATTTTTACCTTCCCTTGGATTTCTCTCGTATCTCTTTTATAGCCATTGCAATCTCCTTCACAATCTCTCCTTTGCTTCCTGCTTTGTTCACCCGCACCCTTCCACTTTGAAGCCAGTGCGTTTTTGGATATGCTTTTCCTTTCTCCACCACGGGTTCCAGGTTGAGCAACCTCGCAGCCTTTTCTATCTCTTCTATCTTCGGTGATTTCACCGCATTCCTTCTCGATACGATTCGACCTTCGCCTTTTGTCTTCCCTGCCGTTAAATAAGCAGGCCAGATGACTATTTTTTCGCCTTTTTCGGTCACGGTCACTTTTACCTCATTCAAAAAAATGCTTTCAAACCCAGCCATATATCCTGTATATTTATACCCAACTCATGCCCCACAACACCAATCCCGATAAACGTTCCCGCAATACTTCCTATATTTGCCAACGCCGCCACAAGAATAACTTTAAACAGCTTGTTTCTCATTAATTCCCGCAATGATTCCACCCCCAACATCCTCTTTGCGTCTTCTACTGTTGGCTTTCGAACCCGAGCCTCTACCAGGCCCGCAAACCAACCCGCAGCTAAAAAAATATTCAAAGAAGTTAGCCCTGCAACGGAAAAAGCAGTAAGCGCGGAAAGAGGATGACCCCTTGCGATGACAACACCTGTCGCAGACAAAACGCCATTTATTATATACCACAAAAAAAACGCTTTAAGAAGAATATCAAAAGATATGTCGGAGAAAATGACCGCTAAAAGGATAATCAATAGAGCTGCGCCCAATCCGACACCCAACAGATTTTTAATATTTATACCAAATCTCCTCTTCTTAGGAACCGAGCATAGCTCATCCCTTGGTGGGATTGACTCGGGATGCTCAAGGAGATTCTTTATTCCTGCAACATGCCCCGCACCAACCACCGCAACTATTTTCCTCCCTTCTTCCTCTTCTGCAGCATCCGCATCAGCACGGGTTCCTTCTTTAGAAATAGCGTGGAGTTCAAGTTCCCTCAAGTTCCCTGCGATATAGGCATCTCGTTCATCCAACAGCGCTGTCGCAGCACCCGGTGAAAACTCCCTCAGTTCTTCCATCAACTGCGTAACTACATCGTCATCCGTTATTCTATCCAGGTCTATGTGATTCTTCCCCTCCCCTTTCCCTATCCCTATTCCTACTCCTATTCCTTCCTCTCCCGCATCTTTTATGCCTCTCATGCTGCCAACCGCGAAAATAATCGAAAAAATCATCTTGATCTTTTCCGTAAATTTCATCGCACTCCAGAACCGCTGCATCGTTACTTGAATAGGCCTATCAATCAATGCGATTTCGCAACCTCTCTCCTCGGCTTTCTTTATCGCCGCCATCATGTCTGCACCGGGCTCAATGCCTAATTCCGCACCCATCTTACGCTGCACGTATGCAAGCAGCCAATGCGTGAGCAATAGGAATGGGCTGCCACCGCTTATCACGTCTTTTATCGAAAAATCCTCCATATCCCCTTTCAATGCTCTGAATCGACCTTCGCATAGCTCAACAGCAACCACATCGGGCTCTTCTCGGTCTATTACCTCCTCCACCTCTTTTACGCTCTTTTCTAATATATGCCCCGTGCCCACCAAAATTATATTATTTTGCATTTTTCAATTTCCACTTTGCACTTTACATTTGCCATTGTATATAAAATGTAACTTCCATCTATTTAAGACACGGATTTACACTGATTTACGCGGATTTGTTTTAGTTTAACCGTGTTGATTCTTATCATCTATCTGTGTTAATCTGTGTAATCTGTGGTTAATAACTTTTAATTTAGTTTGCCCGGTACCGCAACAAAGCGGCGACACCGCCGAACGCACGCATCAGCTGCGCTCCTTCCTCAAATTCCGTTGATATGACTTCTACATCTGCACCTGTCTCCTCTGCCTTTTCTACTAAATCGTGCATGAACTCGACATCGAGCTCTTCGGAAAACAAAAGCGTATCCACGGCACCAATTTCCAATTTCCTCCTCACCTCTTTCTCCCCGTATGCTACCCGGTACTCATCATTTGCTAATAGCTTCATGAACCGCTCCATGAGCTTCTTCTCGCTCATCAAGTCCAAACCCGCGAGGGCGTCTTCCGCCTTATCTACGAGTTCGTAAAGACCCGATTCATCCGTATATGCCACGTCAAAAGCGCCAAGAATTTTATTCTGCAGTTCGTAATGCAAGTAAGACCCTTTTATAAAATCGTCCTTCGTTGGACTTGGCCCGCCTATCAAGATGCTTTGTATGTCCTCCTGAAGTAATATTCGTGTTGCATGCTCGCCTATTCGCTTATAAAAATCATCTATTGCTATCTCTCGCAACCGCTGGAATCTCGGCGCGGACTGCCCCCCCTTTCTTATCTTCCCCGGAACCGCAGAAGTCAAGTGTTTCCTTGCCTCCACTACCTTCCCCGTTAAGGTGCCTATCGTCGCTTCTCTTCTATCAAGCACGATTAAACCGTATTTTTCCTTCTCCGCCACCATCTCTTCCAGCGGTTCGAGGAAGAAAGAGGAATCACAATGGTAGATATACGACTGTAGTTTTTCCGGCGGCTCCACGATGAGGGTTTCTATATCGGTCTTGTTTCCTCCCTTCTCCACGGCACCACAGAATATAACCACGCCATTTTCACCTATGTGCACGTACTTCAACTTGGATAAAATAGAATCCAGCGAGCTCTGAACATTGGTACGGGTAGATTTGCTTTTTATGTTCATCGCTTGCCCGTATTCATCACGTAGCTGAGAAGTAACATCTGATACTTGTTTATCTCTCGGAATGTAAACTGACACGAGTTCTGTCCCTCTACCCGCCTTTTTCCTCAGTTCTTCTAATACCTTCCTGAATTCGTATTTCTTTACCCGATCCATATTTCATATCCTCATTCCTGCCCGATTCCGTATTTAGTTACTCTTAAAATTTTTTCTTTTCCGAAAACGCTTTTCTTTTCCTGCGAAGCGTTTTTGGTCAAACTTTTTTTAAAAGTTTGATGCGGCAACCGGGGCTCGAACCCGGGTTACAGGCTATTTCCCATCCTTGTAGGTGTCAGGTTTGAGGGTTGAGGTTTGAAGTGTGTAACTTATGAGATACTCACACCAGACAACTAACACCCGGCACGGCACCCCGCTCATGTTGGGAAGCCCGTGTCCTACCGCTAGACTATTGCCGCTTTATATTTTGACGAGAACTCCTCAAATTCTGATGCAAGTGAGGCAGCAGCGGACTTCACCGCCTCTATCGGGTCTCCCTCCCGCATCTTCACGTACAAAACAGGATTGCTCATCAGTGTATACTTGATGCTATAGGTTGCGATGTCCACCTTTTCATTCTCCAACAGTTTTGATGATAGCGGAGCTAAAAGCGTGTGGTCTTCACCTTCTATCTCTATCTTTACCTCTTTTTTCTTCTTCTCCAGTATCCTTACCTTCTTATTTTTCTTTTCCATTGTATATAAAGTATAGCCTCATTATATTTAAGACACAGATTTACACGGATTTACGCAACACTTTTTCTTTTTCAAAAAACACTTTCTTTCTAAAGAAAGAACCTGTGCTAAGAAAGTATAGTTCTTTTGGTAAAGCTTTTCTTTCTAAGAAAAGGTTTGTGTTAATCTGCGTTAATCTGCGTTAATCTGTGTCTATAAAATAATTTATTTTCTGTTTTCTTGTGCTCCACACTACACCTAAACCACGCCCTTACCATAATTTTCTGATATTTTTCTCGGTTCCACCCTTTTGCATTTCTCGCATGTCAGTACATCCCCTTTCCTCTTCAGGCGACCTTTGCATTTTGTACACATCGCTTTAAGAACGCCTAAATCGCGGTCCTCTGTGCTAAGCCGTAATGTCTTTGCGTCCAACACTTTTGCCTTTACCACATCAAGATAACCGAACTCCTGCTGCAAATCGTTTACAAACCCTTTTCGCACATTTGATATGCGGATAACTGCTTGAGTAGATGCAGCAATTCCCCGTTTCTCCTTCCCTTCCACACACGCTATACTCACGAGGGCAACGTTATCTCTTAAATCCTCTATTCTGCCTATAACCACATCCCCATCTTTGAGCACTGGCGGTGTCTCTACCGCGGGCAGAACCTCTATAGCTCTCTTATCAGTTATGTTAATTGTACCTATCTGCGAGGCGTATAAATTCCCCTCTTCACCGTATACGCCTTTTCCCAACGTGAATTCCTCTGAAGTACCCAGGAAATCCCCAGGAACTACAACTCCGCTACCTTCTTCCATTTGTTTTTACGCTCCTTTCTCTTTTTTTCTCTTCCCTTCTAAATTATTGTTGATTTGGTTCTTCTTATTTATTAGATACATACGTGATTATAAATTATAATATGCGTGTGATTGGAATAGACCCGGGAACTGCCCGCACAGGATGGGGTGTCATTGAGTTCAATCACGGAACATTAAAACCAATTGATTTTGGTTATATAAAAACAATGCCCGAGCAGTCAAACGAGGATAGATTGAGAAAGGTATATGAGGACTTACTCGCGGTGATAAAAGACATGACGCCTGATGTGATGGCGATTGAGAAGCTATTTTTCAATATTAACGTGAAAACCGCGTTAAGCGTTGGCCAGGCACGAGGGGTGTGTCTCTTAGCCGCTTCTGTCTCGGAACTTCCTACATACGAATACAATACCTCTGAAGTGAAAAACGTCATAACTGGATACGGCAGAGCGGCAAAGAGTGAGGTAGCGAGTAAAGTAACGGAGCTGCTTCGCCTGGTGGCGACGCCAAAACCTGACGATGTTACCGATGCCCTCGCTATCGCAGCCACGCATATCATCCTGGAAGGCACTTCTAAAAACCACGAGATTCCATGATATTAACCCCTACACTTTTTCTTTTTAGAAAAGAAAACCTGTGCTAAAAGAAAAACAAAGAGAAAGTTTCTCGCGGAAATCGGTGGTTATAAAAGGTGCGTTTCAAATAAGGTTATTTAACAACAATGTGAAGAAGATAAACCAGCAGGAAAGGGTTATAAACGAGATATAAATCCAATCCTTTACCCCTTCTAAGCTCGTATGCAAGAGCGGATAGACAAATTTCTGCACCAGGACCATCAGAATTGCGATAAGCAGACCATCCTCTGAAGTGGGCTTTAAAAGTCCTGAGGTATAAAGAACATAAGATATAACACCCGCAAGAGCGCCAAACAGGAGAGGCGTTAGCGTCTTTATCAACCCTTCCTTGTATTCTGCCTTCTCTTTCTCCTCCTTCTTCCTATTCTGCCGCGCTCTTTTATCGTTCTCCATTGACTCACACTATCAATTTAAGTTACTCATATTAATTGTTATTTCGGCTCACAGTTTTCAGGTTGATAAGCACGAAAACGCTTTATGCATTGCGAATGCGCCACCTTAACAGGACACCTTCGTCCATTGGCTCCGCACTTAAAAGCTCCAGCTTTATCATTTCCCCTTCTACGGCAAAGCCTGCACCATCCACAAGTGTAGGTGCGTTTTCACCGCCGATTATCAGGTTGCCCACATACGTATATATCTCATCAACGAGCCCCTGCGAAATTAAAGACCAGTTAAGCGTTGCACCGCCTTCTACCATCAATCTACTCACGCCCCGCAGCCCCAGCAAAAAAAGAAGCTTCTTTAAATCCACTTCCTCCTTACCACAAATTAGAACCTCCGCTTTCTCTCCTAATCTGTCTATATCTTCCACAATTGCCCGTTCGGAAACCGCAATTAGTCGTTTCCCTTCGCCTTTGTTTAATATTTCGGCATCAACAGGTGTTTTCGCCTCGCTGTCCGCCACTATTCGCAGCGGATTTGCATCTTTCCCCGCCTTTCGCCTTTCTTCCCTCCTCTTTTCGGATTTTACCGTTAAAGAAGGGTTATCTGCGTAAACAGTGCCTATGCCAATCATGATCGCATCACTTCCCGCCTTCAGTGTATCAACCCGCTCAAAATCTTCCCTGCCGCTTATTGTCGTCTGCTTCCTTTCTACCGTAGATATTTTTCCATCCGCGCTCATTGCAGCGTTTATGAATACAAAGGGTCTGTCCATTGTTTTTTTTCCCCCTTCCCGATAAGAATTTAGATGCAATAGCTTTAGGGCTCCTTAACTTATAAAACCATATCAAATCCTATCATAACACCGCACGCAAATGGGTGAAACAGAAAGGATAAAGAAGGATATAACGCTTTTTGAAGAAAGCGTGACCGAGCTGGACTCGTTATCGCGGGCTAGCAATGAGGAAGAGGTGATAGAGCTTGCGAAGGGGTACTACGAGGACACGAAGTATTATCTTGAAAAGGGAGATTACTTCACTGCCTTTGGTTGTATAAATTACGCTCATGGGCTGTTAGACGGGATAAAGCGGAAGAAAGAGAGAACAAAAAAACAGAAAATAAATCTGTGTCTTAAATAGGAAGAAGTTATACTTTATATACAACCGATTTATTCTCCCATTCAAAAATTGTTTTTTTTATATAGTTTAATGGTAATTTTTAATAGAGAAAATAAAATCCCGCCTTAACTCAGTTTGGCAGAGTGCGCGGCTGTAGAGTGAATTTTTGACCACCTCCCAAAGGTCACATAACCGCGTGCGCGGACACCGCGATGTCCCCGGTTCAAATCCGGGAGGCGGGACTAAAAGTTTTTATCAAAAACGCTTGGGAATAAAAATGGGAGAAATGAGAGAATTATTGAAAAAATTAGCCGAGGCACATGGTGTTTCAGGCTACGAAGGCGAGATAAGAGAAATCGTAGAGGCAGAGATTAAGCCATACGTGGACGAAATACGGACCGACGGGTTGGGGAATCTGATAGCCACGAAGAAAGGGAAAAAACCATCTGTTATGATTGCTGCGCACCTCGACGAAATAGGGCTTATGGTGAAGCTCATAGAAGACGAGGGTTTCTTGAGATTCTCGACTATAGGCGGGTGGTTTGACCAGACGCTGCTCAATCAGCGTGTGGTTCTGCATTCCGAGAGCGGGGTGAAAGTGTACGGCGTTATAGGCTCAAAACCACCGCATAAAATGAAAAAGGACGAGCGCGAGAAGGCGATAAAATCAGAAGATATGTTCATTGACGTGGGTGCGTGCGACAAAGAAGAAGTGGAGCAAATGGGGATTGCCATCGGAACGCCTGTTACCGTAGATAGGCATTTTGTAGACATGAAAAACGAACGAGTTAGCTGTAAAGCCTTTGACAATCGTTCCGGCGTTGCGATAATGGTAGAAGCACTTAAACGTGCAAATACCGACTTCGAGGTCTATGCAGTAGGCACGGTGCAGGAGGAAGTGGGGCTGAAAGGGGCACGAACGGCGGCATTCGGACTCAATCCCGACGTTGCCCTCGCAGTAGATACCGATATAGCAGGGGGGCATCCGGGGATAGAGAAGAAAGACACGACGGTAGAGATGGATAAAGGTCCTGTGATTACCGTTTCCGATGCCTCGGGTCGCGGCATAATAACGCCGCCCTCGGTGCTGAAATGGCTCAAAGAGACGGCAAATAAGCATAATATAGACTACCAGCTCAGCGTATCGGAAGGTGGCACGACGGATGCCACCTCAATTCATCTTACAAGAAGCGGCATACCCACGGGTGTAATCGGTGTGCCTACAAGGTACATTCACTCTCCGGTGGAACTGTTAAGCCTGAAAGACCTCGATAAATGCGCTGAACTCGCTGCAAGAGCCGTAGAGCAAGCAGGTAATTACTTCTAAATAAACCTCGGCGGCATCGTTCCCTTTTCTACCATAGACTGGCGAGGGAAAGCTTCGATGGTGATATTTCTCAGGGGGTGCCCGTTTCGATGTCTCTATTGCCAGAATCATGACCTGCCGGAAGGCGATAACTATGTTAAGATGCAGGAGATAGAAGAAGACATAAACAAGATATTCCTCGATATTAAGGCGCCGCTGTCTGATAAAAAGCTCTATGCCAAGCTAACAAAATATTCAAACATCTTGCCGGTGCAGAGGAAGTGATTTATATTATTTAGTTTTGGGATTTATTTAGAACTATACAGGAGTAGCGACCAATGGTAAGTGTTTTTATTGAAGCAGTGCCAGCGAATCTGTCTATTGCAGAAGCCGTTTGCGACTACAACCGTAGTAGGGGCAACCACGCAAATTACACCGCCTTCGGAATGCAGATAAGAATAAGGGGGGATAAAAAACTCGTTTTAAAACGCGCGATTGTCGAAGAAGCAATCGGCAGAGAACTAACCGAAAACGAATGGCAGAGTGTTTCCTGGAATTATGTGGGGACCATAACCAGGTCAGGGCAAAGCGAGCTCATATTTGAAGATTCGGAAGAATCAAAAATTCTGGATGCGTACTGGGATAAACGATTGGAGCGTTTGAAAAACCATAAGATTAAATAGGTGTCAGGTTTTAGGTTTTAGGGCTACCAATACCTGCTAACTCACACCTAAGGAAACTCCCAATAAATGGTTTGCAGGAGGGCAATCACAAAAACCAGTGATTTCGATAGTGTAGACATAGATTTCAGAGATTTACACAGATGCTACCTTAAATCCGTGTTAATCTGTGTCTAAAAAATCGCTGGAAAGTGATACAGCGTCTGGTAAATCATTATTTGTGAGTCCATTTTAACACCTAATCTCGTGAAAATCTGTGTAATCTGGTGGTTACAAATATTATTCTTTTTATTGTAAAAAGGCAAATCAAAGAACATGGCAAAAATAGAATGCGTTTTCTGGAAAGATAAAATCGGTGGTGAAATAGAGCGGCGGGGAATGGAAGCGTTTCCCTATGGGTTTACCGTCGGTCCGCACGGCGAATGGGAAATGGTCATTGCAGAAGAGGATAAAGAAGTGAGGAAAAATGAACTCGTCAACATAAAGGTAGGCAAAATAGAGCTGCCTCCAAAGGCGATCGTCTTGCCTTGCTTCATAATGCGGCATGCACTTGGTGTGGTTTCTTCGCTTGCAGCGGTTGGAAGGTCGATACCCGTTGAGGAAAGTAGGGTTCTTGATGAGGCTATTTTTCACCCCTTCGCTGATGGAAAGGTGAGTAAAGGGGAATTACTCTGTGTTGTGAACATATTTTACGCAGCAACCGAGCGAAGACTTGCGAGAGGAGCAGCAGAGAAGTGGCTACGGGAGAGGTATCGGTATTAGTGTTTGCATTTGTCGGCGCGCCCGCAGCGGGAAAAACGGAAGCAGCTCTGGTGGCAAAGGAACTCGGCATTCCTGTCATAACGATGGGGGAAGTGATAAGAGGGGAGTTAAGAAAGCGAGGGCTTCCGTTGAGTGACGAGAATGCAGGCAGAGTGGCAAACGAGCTGAGGGCGCACGAAGGGATGGATGCAATTGCGAAACGGTGCATTCCCGCTATAAAAGCGCAGAAGAAAGGCGCGGGTAAAACCGAAAAAGTCATTGTTATAGATGGAATAAGAGGGATTGCTGAAGTAGAAACGTTTAAAAGCGAATTTGGTGCTCATTTCGTGCTTGTGCGCGTGGATGCCCCACTTCGCTTTAGATATGAACGAATAAAATCCCGCGGTAGAGGAGATGATTTGGACCTATCGAGCATTGACGAATTCAAAAAGCGTGAAGAGAGAGAGTTCGGGTGGGGGATGGAAGAAGCAATGAAAAAAGCAGACAAGGTGATAAAGAATGAAGGTTCTTTAGCGGAGTTTAAAGAACAGATAAAAGAAATTTTTCTTCAGTATTAGGTGAGATTTTTAGAGGTTTAGAGGCTTAGCGGTTTGGTTAAGGGGGCTGAGCCGCTAACGAGCTAAAACGCTAACCTGCTAAACCTCTATCGTCCTTTACTAATAACTACCTATGAATAAGGTCATGGAGTGGAAGACACCCTATAAGTTCCATGTCATTGGAATTGACATTCGCGGTATTATCCACGCCCGAACTGGAACCCGACTCAGAACGCGCGGGCGTCATATTCTTAGCTAACCTGTATTCCCTCTTCGCCCTGCTCCCCTTCCTCACCAAAATGCCCTCGGAATGCATATTCGCTAAGTACGTTGATAACGTGCTGATACCTACCTGCTCACCATACGCTTCTTCGTATATTCTTTTAATCTGTGAAGAAGTGAACCAATCTCCTGGCGACCTTTTGTCATATCGCAAAAAATACGCCAATCGCTCCTTTATCGTGAGGTCTTCGCTGTCAACCTCAGAAGGGTCAGAAAGGAAAGGCGAGGGAAGCTCATCTTCCAAAAATTTCACCATACTGCTTATTATAGAGGGCTTAAACGATTCGTCCATAAAATCCCCCTCGCGTTCCATAGAGGTTTTCATCCCCTCTTCATTCACCACTTCCACGCGCACCTTCACCACCATCTTCATCTTCACCCCTTCACTTTTTCAATGAACAAATGAAGTTAAGTTCGACCTTATATATAAAGAGTATGCAAAAATACCGAAAATCCCCACCCATTTCCTATGGAAAGAAGCAGTGAACAGATGAAACCGAAGGCATCTTAAAAATCTTAAACAATAGGGACAAACTAATTCTTGAACGGAGGGCAAAGCGGAATTGGCAGCAAAGCGCGATTACTACGAGACACTGGGCGTGGATAAAGGAGCATCGAAGGAAGAGATAAAGCGTGCTTATCGGAGATTGGCGAAAAAATACCATCCTGACCTTAATAAGGGCGACCCGAAAGAAGCAGAGGAGAAGTTTAAAGAGGTATCTGAGGCTTATGAGGTGTTATCAGACCCGCAGAAGCGTGTAAACTACGATAAATTTGGGCATGCAGGTGTTGACTTCGGTCCCGGGGGATTTGAGTGGTCCAATTTCACGCGATACGGCGATGTAGAGGACATATTTGGTGATGTATTCAGAGACTTCTTCGGAGGGAACTTTGGATTCAGCAGAACCCGGGGCGGTGAATCTATATTTGAGGACATCTTCGGAAGAGGAGGATACACAAGAGCAGAGGAAAGATATAGGCCCAGAGCTGAGAGAGGGAGCGACATTAGATATGACCTTGAGATAGACCTTGAGGAAGCGGCGAAAGGGATGGAGAAGGAATTAAACGTTTCTAAGGAAGAGAGATGTCCATCGTGTGGGGGAACGGGTGCGAGTCCCGGTGGATTAAAGACATGTTCTGCATGCGGAGGAACCGGTCAGATAAAAAATGTGCAAAGGCAGGGGTTTGCCCAGTTCATTTCTATCTCTGTTTGCCCGCGATGCGGGGGGAGAGGGGAAGTAGTGGAGAAGCCCTGTGAGAATTGTGGTGGGAGCGGGAAAATCCGCGTGAGCAAGCGGATTTCGGTACGAATACCAGCAGGTGTAGATACAGGAAGTAGATTACGGATTGCAGGAGAAGGGGGAGCAGGGGAACGAGGGGGACCGTCAGGTGATTTGTACGTCGTAGTGCATGTAAGAGAGCATGAATTCTTCAGAAGGGAAGGAAGCAACCTGTTTTGCGAAGTCCCGGTTCGCTTTGCACAGGTGGTATTTGGCGATGAGATAGAAGTCAGGACGATCGAGGGGGGCAAGGCGAAAATAAAAATGCCTCCAGGAACGCAATCAAACACGGTTTTCCGGCTGAAAAATCGCGGAATGCCTGATTTGAGGGGCCATGGTAGGGGAAACATGCTGGTGAGAGTGAAGGTAGTAACGCCAACAAAAGTGAGTAAAAAGCAGAAGGAACTGTTACGTGAATTTGACGATGAAGAGCGAGGGCAAGAAGAGAGAGAAAAGAAAAGCTCTTTTTGGTGGAGCAAAAGTAAAGGCAAGGGTAGAAGGTAGAACGATAGTCATTCCAGCAGTAAATTGCAAATAATAAACCACGAGATTCCACGAGACCGACACAAGAAAATGATGTCGGATACAGGATTCCAGATACAGGATACAGGTTTGACTTGCATCTTGCATCTTGCATCTTGCATCTTGTATCATGTATCTTGCATCTTCAATTATTTAAAATACAAGTCATCTATTTCTATTCTATTGAACTACTGAAAATGCGAGGTAAAAGAGATGGAAGGGCAGGAGCAGGAGCGAATAAGAACCCCTATTCTCTCCGTACTGGGACACATAGACCATGGCAAGACCACCTTACTCGACAACATAAGGGGCACCGCAATAACAGCAAAGGAAGCGGGACGCGTGACACAGCATATTGGGGCAACGGAAATCCCGATAGAGCTGATAAAGAAGATTTGTGAACCTTTAAGGAAGGACTGGGCGGGGGTAGAAGTTCCCGGTTTGCTTTTCATTGATACCCCCGGACACCAGGCCTTTGTCTCCCTGAGGAAAAGAGGGGGCGCTTTAGCTGACGTTGCCGTTGTGGTGGTGGATGTGATGGAAGGTTTTCAGCCCCAGACTTACGAATCATTGAACATCTTAAGATTATTAAAAACGCCTTTCGTGGTAGCATTGAACAAAATAGACCGGATAAAAGGCTGGAACTCAACTAAACGACCGTTTATTCTCAATTATAACGACCAGCCGGAATATGCGAGAGAGGCACTGGATGCGCGGATATATGAAATAGTGGGCGACCTGTACGATAAAGGGTTCTCGGCTGATAGATACGACCGGATAAAAGATTTCTCAAGGAACGTGGGCATCGTGCCGGTATGCGCGAAGACGCGAGAAGGGGTTGCGGATTTGCTGCTTGTTCTGATAGGGTTATCGCAGAAGTTCTTTGAGAAAGTTCTGCGAGTTCATTTAGAAGAGGCGGGTGTTGGCACGATACTGGAAAAGAAGGAGGAGAAAGGTCTCGGAACCACGATTGACGTGATATTATACGAAGGAAAGCTCAGCGTGGGCGATACAATCGTGGTGGGGAGTACAGAGGATGAGCCAATAGTAACAAAGGTGAAAGCACTGCTGAAACCAAGAGCTTTGCAAGAGATACGAACAGAACAAAGATTTCTTCGTATAAAAACTGTGAATGCTGCTTCAGGAATGAAAATAGTAGCCCCGGGGATAGAAAATGCGCTCCCCGGAGCGCAAGTGCGAGTGGCCGGGCCCGGGCAAGATGAACTCGAGAACGTGATAAGAATAATGAAGGGCGAGACAGCGGAGCTGAAAATGGAAGCAAGCCTAAGCCCGGAAGGGATAATCATAAAGACCGATACAATGGGCTCGCTGGAAGCGCTTGCCATGGAACTGAAAACAGAAGGAATAGAGAAGATAAAAAAAGCCGCAGTCGGAAACATATCTAAAAGAGACGTAATAGACGCCACCACTACCGGGGACAGGTATTTGAGCGTTATTTTGGGCTTTAACGTTGATATACTGCCTGATGCAAAAGAAGCAGCTCTGGAGAACGGCATTCCGGTATTTATAAGCGACGTTATTTACCGGTTGATAGAAGATTATAAGAACTGGGTGAAAGAAGAGCAGGATAAAGAGAAGCGTGAACTCGTGGATAGGCTGACCCCCCCCGGAAAGATAAAAATTCTGCCCGGGTGCGTATTCAGGCAAAGCAAACCCGCTATTTTTGGTATCGAGGTCTTGGGCGGGAAGATAAAAACCGGCGTGAAACTGGTAAAATCTGATGGCACCGGGATTGGAGCGATAAACGAGATACAGGATAAGGGGGGGAGCATAAAAGAAGCGGTGGTGCCAATGCAGGTGGCAATTTCAATGAAAAAGCCGACGGTGGGGCGGCAAATAAAGGAGAATGACGTTTTGTATGTGGATGTTCCTGAAGAAGAAATGAAAGAGCTAAAAACGTCAAAGGGAAAGGGGTTGTTGTCCGCAGACGAAGAGGAGATATTAGAGGAGTTGGAAGGGATAAAGGGAAAAACTCATAAATCCGAACGATGAAGTTAATTATGTATAAATACGTTATGCATAAATACATAAACAAATAGAAGGAAGTTATAGTACATATACCTTCATAGTGGGCATTTTCCCAGAATCGAAACTTTCTATCAAATTAAAAAACGTGTTTTGATTTAGTCTCATAGGGATGCCTATGAGAATTAGCAAAAGCTATGTTTTGGATTTTCTTAAAAAGTG
>JAGGZZ010000229.1 GCA_021161765.1 Candidatus Methanophagales archaeon
GTGAAGACTTTGGTCTCCATGTAGGGCGATACCTGGCTTACGATGAACAGGGAGTAGTATTTGGACATCCTGATCAGATTGAAATTGACCTGTTGATACGGGATGGCAAGACAACTGCCATCGAAATCAAATCATCAATGAGTAAATATGATGTCTATGCCTTTGACAGAAAGGTTTCGTTCTATGAAAAAATAAATCTGCGTAAATCCGTGTAAATCTGTGTCTTAAATAGAAGGAAGCCATACTTTATATACAACAAGAAAAGGGGAAAAATGGAAAAGCGAAAAAAGAGATTGTTGATTGTGGAAGACGCACCCTACATGAGCGAGATGATAAAGGAGATGCTGGACCCCGAGGAATACGAAATTGCAGGCGTTGCCGTTAATGGAATAGAAGCAGTAAGGATGTATAAAGAACTGGAGCCGAAGCCGGACATCGTTACCATGGACCTGGTGATGGAAGAAATGGATGGCATTCAAGCCACTAAGGAGATAAAAACGTACGACCCTAATGCCTTTATAGTAATCATCAGTGCATTGGGCACGCCCGAGCATAAGAAGGCGGCGGCGAAATCAAGAGCCGATGGATACCTGTGGAAACCATTTACCGTAAAAAATCTCTCTGGTACACTGGAAAAGCTATTGGCTAAGAAAGAGCAAGGGAAAAGATAAGGATGCAGGATACAGGATGCAAGATGCAGGTCAGAAGTCAGAGGACAGAAGTTAGAATTCCGCTTTCTGTTTTCTATTCTCTGATTTCTGTTTTCTAAGCGAATACGGGAAAGAATAAAGTGAGAAAAAATGAGCGCGGAGCAAGAGCCACAGTTTGAACCCCGGATAGTGCGTTCACTTAGGAGAAGTCGGGTGAGAACCGAGATAGTGATGTATTTGTATAAAATCTATCCAAATGCGTCGTATCCCGCGGACATTGCACGAAATATCGGAATTGACCCGACGAATATCCTGGGTGGACTGCGTGGTATGGGCAGCAGGTTCGATAAGTCAAATTCGCTCATTGAAAGAGGAATCGTGGAGAAAGTAGAGCTTGAAGGCGCCGCATACTACCGGCTCTCGGAACGCGGTAAAGCGTTGATCGAAAGCTTGAATATGGTCGGGCGTTAAATCAAACCCTTTTCTTTTAGAAAAAGAAAAGCGTTTTCGGAAAAGAAAAGCATCTTTTAAAGGTTTCTTTGGTAAAGCTTTCCATAATGGGTGATGGAAACATATAGAATTTAATTTATGCAAAAGCAGTTTTTGAGTTACCCTTTAATTTGAAGAGGATACAGAAAGGGCTTAAAGTCAACACTTTAGGTGCAACTTTTATACTGCAGGTGCCAACCTCGCAATTTTTTAAGCAGATTTTTCGGCGTAATTCTAATAAGACCCAATTAAACCCTTTTCTTTCAGACCAGAAATCAGATTCATGTTCCATGACATGGCTTGCATCCTGTATCCTGCATCCAGAATTTACCACAAGATATTGATAACGACTTCACCGAAAAAAAAATTACAAAGACCAAAAACCTTTTTATACACTTACGCATATATATGCATATACAGGTACATAAATGGGTGGATATATAGCAGAGGGGAAAAGGGGAAAAGATAGCAATGGGGGAAGAGAGGGAATGTCAGGAAAATTAAAGGGGATGAGGAAAATGGGCTACATAAGCATTGCGATAATAGCAGCGCTGCTGCTCGCCATGGCAGTCCTACCGGTTGTGACTGCTACGACTACGACTCTACAACCTTTGAGTGCCGATTCGTATCTTGATGCGGGGAATCCAAGTTCGAATTTCGGCAAGGAGGAGATTATCGCAGTCTATTCATGCCAGGGGGCAGTTTCCCCGGTTAAAAAAGACAGACCCGTTAAGAGAAAAGAAACTCGCGGCATCATACGATTTGACCTCTCAAAAATTCCCCCGGGTGCTCACATTCAGCAAGCCACATTGAAATTGTACTGCGTAGAGGGAGAGGAGGAAACGAGAATTATCGGCGTCCACCGCGTTCAGCAAGACCCACAAAGGGATTGGGGTGAGAAGGAGGTAACGTGGAATATATACAAGAAAGAGGACAAATGGACAACACCAGGGGGAGATTTCAATAAAAAAGCTACGGATAACATCGAGGTCGGCGCTCCAGAGCAGTGGTATTCCTGGGACGTTATCAGAGATGTGCAGGACTTCGTTGCAAAACCTAAGGCAAACTTCGGCTGGATAATAAAGGAGGTGGAGGAGAAGGAGAAGGGAAAAATAAGGGATGAAGAAGAGGAAGGAGATCCAAAGTTCTTTGCCTCCAAAGAGTGGGATAATGAGATATTGAGACCAACGCTTGAAGTAACGTATATTTCTAAAACAATCATTTCCTGTGACCGCGAAGGGAATGAGGTGGACCAATTTGTGCCCGGCGAAGAAGTCTATGTGAGGGCGGAGGGGCTCGAAGCAAAGACACGTTATGGAATATGGATACAGGACGACCCGGTGATTGAAGGGGATAAACTGATCAAAAGTGAAAACCCGGAATCTGCCAAAACGCCTATGAAGGTGAAGACAGATAAAAGAGGCAATCTCAAACCGACATTGATCTGGTCTATACCTGAGGATGCACCTCCCTCCCACCACCTCTATGACATCGTCTTTGATAAACAGGAAGATCCGAATGAAGGTAAATACAACGCGGCATCCGATGGGTTAGATTCTTCTTCCGTTGCTGGTATTGTCGCACCGGTGCCTGACGTCTCTTCTCTTGTTCTATTCGCAAGCGGGATGGTGCTGATGTGTATATTTCGTCGGTGGAAGGAAGAGAAAAGAGAAACGGAATTGAAGGGAGTGCCATATAAAAAAACCGAAAAGCTTTTTATATA
>JAGGZZ010000009.1 GCA_021161765.1 Candidatus Methanophagales archaeon
AATTATACAATCTTGGAGTAAATCATTCTCATTTAAAATTAAATGAGGATACTTCATTCATAGATATCTCTAACATATTTGACGATTATAATGAAACAATGTTTATAGATTGGTGTCATTTGGGTGAAAATGGGAATGAAATAGTTGCAAATAAAATTGGTGAGATAATAAGGGAAGGTTTAAGAGAAAAGGAATAAATTGTATGTGTTTAGGAGGTGAGCAAAAATGGGAAAACTCGGAACGTTGAAGGAACTATTTGAATTCATGAAAAAGCGGAAGAAATACTGGCTTGCACCGATTATCATACTACTGATACTGCTGATATTCCTGATAATATTCACGGAAACGATAGGGCCGTTCATATATCCGCTGATATGAGGCTTTCCAACAATTATCAAACATTGCAAATACCAGTAATAACGCAGCTAAAGCATTAAATGTTTTATATTTATTAGATTATTATGAATGATAATAATCTCTAAGAAGGAGGTAAAAATGAGCGATAGAACCTTATCTTTATCGGAAGAGGTATATGCAAGATTAGACGCAGAGAGGAAGGAAGGAGAAAGTTTCAACAATGTCATCTCCCGGTTAACAGAGAAGAAATCGTTGATGAATATAGTTGGATTCTTAAAAGAAGAGGATGCTGAAGAGATGTGGCAGGTTATCGAAGAAATGCGAGAAAAGAGTAGAGATAGAACGTTGAGAATAATAGAAGAGACGAGATGATTGTGGACACGACTTTCCTTATTGATCTGATGAAAAAAGATCCCCCAGCCGTGAGAAGATTGAAGGAGATCGAGAGAGATGGAATCAAACAAAATATAGCTTCTCCAACCCTTTATGAACTCTATGTTGGCATAACATTAAGTACCAAGCCAGAGGAAGAGAAAAGGAAGGTTCTGGATACGTTGACTGCTATGAATATTCTTGACTTGACTGCGGAAAGTGCAGCAAAAGCTGGAAAGGTACAGGGTAAATTAATCAAAGAAGGAAAGATGATAGACCCCGAAGATGCCATGATTGCAGGGACTGCTTTGCATAATAGTGAGATCGTTCTCACTAAAAATGCCAAACACTTCTCCCGCATACGTGATATGAAAATCGAGACATATTGAACATTCTATGAGTGCGAAAAACAGAGGTGAACAAAACGGAAAAAACTCGGAACTTTAAAGGAGCTATTTGAATTCATGAAGAAGCGTAAGAAATACTGGCTCGCACCGATTGTAATACTGCTAATACTGCTAATATTGATGATATTCCTGATAATATTCACGGAAACGATAGGTCCGTTCATATATCCGCTGATATAAATATTTAAGTAAAAATAAATTATTAACCACAGATTACACAGATTAACACAGATGATGGGAATCAACACGGTTAAATTTAACTTAAATAAATCTGCGTAAATCCGTGTAAATCAGTGTCTTAAATAGAAAGAAGCTATACTTGATATACATACAATGAAAAAGCTAATCGCTACTGTTGAAATATGGAAGGAAGGAGGGATGTTCACGGCATATTGCCCCGAGTTAGACGTTGCAAGTTGTGGTCATACATCTGAAGAAGCAAAGAAGAATTTGAGAGAGGTTATAGAGATACAACTGGAAGAAACAGCCAAGCTTGGGACGTTGAACGATTTTTTCTTTAGAACTTCATTTATCTCGTTAATTTCCAGATTTTTTCTATCCCTGATATGTCTGAAGAGCTCGGCTTGATTGGTATGAAATTTTTCCTTCCTTTCCTTCCAATCCCCATTCCATTCGTCAAAAAAATCTTCTTTTTTCATTTCCAATCGCCCATTTAAGTTTTCGTTTTCTTTAATAAATTCTTTATTTATAAGTTATAATAAAGGAGAGAGGGAAGTGGCGGGGGCGGAAAATAAGATAAGAGGGATAGAGCAGGAATATCCGTTGAGCATAAAAGTACGTTTAAATCCGTCTTTGCTCGTTAACGCTGCGATTCAGGGATTAAAACGAAGAAAATTTTCGCACGATGTGAACTGGGACACCGCTACCGAGGTATCGCAAGAGGCGCATGAATCGAAAATAGCGTCTTCGTTTGGTGAAAACGGCTGCCGGATTTATAACGATATGGGGCATCTTGAAATATCAACGCCTTCTTACAACAACCCTTTTGATGCCGTGGCATACGACAAAGCATCCGAGATATATGCTTTTATGGGGTCAAAAGAGGCGAGTCTGGCGTTAAAGAAAAAAGTTGTCGTCCATAAGAATAACGTTGCGAATTTCTTCAGTCGCTCTGGTGCGGGTAGTGCGGGTGCGAAAAGAGTAAAGACCAATACTTACGCCACACACGGGAATATAATAACAAAAAGGGCAGCGTGCAGGGATTGGAGTCGTGTAGAAAAGGCGCTAATACCCTGGATGGTGACAAGAATACTGTTCACCGGGGCAGGAGACGTTGTTTCGGGAGACACCATAGGTAAAGAGGGAGTGAAGTTCGTTATTTCGCCAAGAGCGATGTTTGTTGTTCATCCGTCCTCTCTTTCGACCACCGCGGGCAGAGGCATTCTGAACACGCGAGACCAGCCGCATGCTGCACGTCAATACTGGCGACTGCACGACATACATTACGAAGCGCTTCGTTCTGAATACGCGATTCTCTTACGTGATATCACGCAAGCGATGGTAATTTGTGCATTTGAATTGGGGTTCCTGGATGATGCACCGGAGATAGAAGACCCTGTGAGAACGTTCAAAAAGATATCGGCAGATACACAGGAATGCGAGTGGAAGCTAAAGTTGAAGAACGGCGAGTCCACGGATGCCGTTTCCATTCTACGATTTTATCACGAACGGATAGAGGCGATGTATGAAGAGATGGGGGATGAAAAAGAAGACCAAAAATGGACTGAAATAGGAAGAAAAGGCTTAAAAGAAGTGATAGATGACTTAGAAGCGCGGCAGCTCGAAAAATACGTGGATGGGATAGACTGGGTGACGAAATTGGCATTGCTTGTGAATTATGAGCCAAAAAATGCTGCTGAGGGAATAAGCGTCTGTAACCAATACGCACTGGTGGACGAAAGTGCGCTGTACGGCATTCAGGATGGCGAAGACAGTCTGAAAGGCAGCTGCCTTTACAATCCGAAGGAGTCGCGGGCATTCGCAAAGCGAGCATTGCCTGAAGTTGATTGGCGGGCTTTATCGGATAGGGTGAAATACGCATTGAGTAATGCGCCCGAACAGACACGGGACTTTTTCAAGGTTGAAATGTTGAGAAGGTATGGCTCGCATGTGCGAAGTGTCAGCTGGTCCACGATGGTGCTTGATGAGGCGAAAATAATGCTGGACGAGCCGTTTATGCTGAATAAGGAAGAGATAGGAGCGGAAATGAAGGATGGAAAGCAAATAGAGGATGTTCTATCAGCCGTAAAGAAGTTGTATCCTGATAAGGTGATCTTTTAGTAGTGGAAAATCTTATTATAAAGAGAAGATAGTTTAGTAAAGTAAGCCCTTCAGGGCTTGCGGGGACGTGGGCAGAGCCCACGATTGCGAAGCAAAAAAGTGTTAGGGGGTTGTGTTAAGGTGGACGGAAACGCGTTGGTTTTTGAAGGAATGGAAGAGGAAGGTGAAGAAGAGGAACTAGAAGAAATAGATGAGGACGACGGGTACGTAAAAGCGGAACAGAAGGAATACGGCGGCGCGGGAAAGGAGAAAGAGATGACGAACCTGATGGAACGGTTAAAGAAACGGGAGAAGAAGGAGAAAGCCGCCGACCTCGTGAGTAAGTTAAGAGGGAAGAAGAAGGCGAACAAGAAGATAATGCCCTATGAAATATATGCAACTTCAGGAGAATAAATACTAAGCACTAAACTCAAAATAAGCCCCTACTGGGCTTGTGGGGTTACCGGGGCAGAGCCCCGGTCCAAGCAAACCTTTCTTTTGGGGTTTTGGATTTTTATTCTACCCATGAAATATTCAATACTTGACTCGTTGCTTGATGTAAAGAAGCAGAAAATAGAAGCATTCCGTGAGGAGCGGCTGAACGCAGGATGGAAGGCGTATGAGATTACACGGGAAATGACCGAAGGCCTGAAGGAGATAGGGCGGGGATACAAGGAAATATATTTTGACGCCGAGCTGATGGTTTCGGGCTGGAACGCCAAGAAGCTACTTCAGCTACTCAGACAGCAGCTGCTGCAAGAGTTAGAAGAGGGCGTAGAAGAGCAGCAGCGGGACAAGATAGGAACAATCGTTATGGGAACAGTCAAGGGGGACGTGCACGATATAGGCAAGGAGATAGTCGGTATAATGCTAACCGCAGAGGGTTTTGAGGTCATTGACCTGGGAACCGAGGTAGAAAAGAGCAAATATGCCGAAGTGGTCGTGGAAACGGGAGCCGACATTGTTGGAATGTCCGCATTACTCACGACGACACGTGAATACATGGCAGAGGTCATACAGTATTTCAGGGAAGAAGGTCTGGGGGTAAAGGTAATGGTTGGTGGTGGTGCGGTCAGCGAAGATTATGCAGAGGAAATCGGTGCCGATGCCTATGGTAAAGACGCCGTTGATGCCGTCAGGAAAGCGAAGGAACTTATTCTTATTAGATGAATGCCGAAACAGAAGAGCCAGCTAATCGTTTCAGGAACACTCGTATATGGCGATGACCTTGAAGATAGAACAGGGTATGCGGTAATCGAAGGCGGGAAAATAAAAGAAATTGGCGAAGGGGGGAAGATAGAAGCGGATGTGACGGGTATTGTAATCCCCTCTTTTGTCAATGCACATACGCACATCGGCGATTCTGTGGCAAAAGAGCCTGATTTTATGCCGCTGGATGAGTTAGTGGGTCCTGGTGGCTTCAAACACAAAATATTAGCTGAAACAGCACATAACGAGCTTGTTTATGCGATGAAGGACAGCATTGAGGACATCTTTGCTACGGGAACGGGACTGTTTGCAGATTTTCGAGAAGGTGGTGTTTTGGGTGTTAAAGCACTAAAAGAAGCTTTCGATTCGGCAGGATGCCGAGAAAAAGTGGATATGAAAATATTTGGCAGACCAGAAGCGGGAACGGACGAATTAGGAATTAGGAATTACGAATTACGAATTTTTGAATCGGCGGACGGAATAGGCATAAGCAGTGTAGCGGACTACCCGTGGGAAGACGTGAAACGTTTAGCGGCAGAGACAAAAACAAGGGGAAAAATGTTCGCACTTCACGCGGGTGAACGAAATGCGGAAGATGTAGAAGGTGCGATAGAACTCGAACCGGATTTCATCGTGCACCTTACAAAAGCATCGCAGCGAGATTTCGAGAGGATGCAGGATAAGAACATAGCGGCTGTCGTTTGCATTCGCTCTAACCTGGTGACCGGGGTGGGGCTGCCGCCTTTACGTCAGATGCTCAAATCAGGGTTAACGGTGGGTGTTGGCACGGATAACGTAATGCTCAACTCACCTGACATGTTCTCAGAAATGGAATTCATTTCCAAGATTTTTCGTAAGCTTGAGGAACGGAAAGTGCTGAAGATGTGCACGCTTGATTCCGCAAAGGTGCTGAGAGAAGACAAATTCGTGGGTTCGATAGAGGAGGGGAAAACGGCGAATTTGCTGGTGATCGATAATGACACACCAAATATGCGGGGTGTGAGAAACTCGATAAGAGGCGTGGTGAGAAGAGCGACACGTGATGACATTGCGGCGGTGATATATGAAGGGGGAGTTGTTCAAAATTCACCGCAGAGAGCGCTGAGTTCACAGAGAAAAATTCATTCGTAGATTTGTATTTCTATAGCCACATAAAAAACCACGAGATTTCACAAGATTAACACAAGAAATTAGGATTATTTCGGTATAAAGTAGCCAATGGGGTACTTAAACTATGTTAATATTATTCTTTTTCTCGTGAAAATCCGTGTAATCTTGTGGTTATAAAAAGGAGCTAAACAAATACTAGAAAATGAATTGTTGACACAGATTAAATAGGTGTCCGGTTTTAGGGCGTTTAAGCGGATTAGATGCTTAGTTTCTTATTGTATATGAAGTATAACCCCCTTCTATTTGAGACACGGATTTACACGGATTTTTTCTTTTTTGGCGAATAGCCAACCCGCCAAGCCACTAAACCGCTAATTTCGTTATCTCCTTCAGAACACCTTCAAATGTGCTTTTTCCCGCAACCAGCTCAACTTTCATGCCTGCTTGTGTTATGGTTTCAGCAGTCAAATCACCAATAGCGGCAATTTTCGCGCGTTCCAAAACCTCAAAGATATTTTCTTTCATTCCAAATTCTCTGGCAAGCTCCAAAAACGTTTTAAACGTTAAAGAACTCGTGAATATAATATAATCAGGGTTATAGGCTACGAGCTCCGAAAACAGCTCTTTCTCTTCTTCGGTATCCTTTATCTCCACTTTATATATCTGGATGTCCTTCACGAAAGCACCTTTTTGACGTAAAAAGTCCAGAATGTCCCGTCCACCTTCGGCGCTCCGCAGGAAAACGATTTTTTTATTTTCTGCATCTCCTCGCTTATCCATTAGTTCCATAAGCCCTTTTGCGCTGTATTGCTCAGGCATAAAGTCAACTCGCACGCCACGTTTCTCGAGTTCCGAACCCGTAACCGGACCAATAGCGCAGATTTCGATAGCCGCGTCCGAAAGCTTCGCTTTTAAGTCAAATTTACCTTCGCAGATGCCGAACGATTTCTTTACGCCGTTTAGACTTGTGAAGACGACTATGTCCACGCGCTCATTAAAAACGTCCTTTATCTCCCTTAATGCCTCTTTTCTATCTACCAGTTCAAACAGGGTAAAGCCGAAGAAATCAAACCCGTATCTATCCGCTTTTTCTTTCGACCGTTTAAGCACGTTCTCAGGTCGAAAGGCTGCTATTTTCTTTCTCATTTTGGATCCCTCTTCTTTTTTCTTTTAGCACAAACCTTTTCTTAGGAAGAAAAGCTTTACCAACAAACTTTCTTTCACAAAGAAAGTTTGATCAAAGAAACGTATATTTTTAGTAAAGGTTTTTGCTTGCAAAAAAAGTTTTAGCACAGGTTCTTTCTTTAGAAAGAAAGTGTTTTCTAAAAAGAAAAAGTGTTTTGTAAATTTTAAATAGTTTACTAAATAAAAATCAATCAATTTATTTAGTGAAGTAAGTAAAAATAAAAGATAAATTTAGTCGTAAGGTCGAGTTTTTGCCATTGTGGAAATGGCTTCGTTGTATATAACGTATAGCACCCTTCTATTTAAGACACAGATTTACA
>JAGGZZ010000040.1 GCA_021161765.1 Candidatus Methanophagales archaeon
ATTTTAATCCCGTCGAAGAGATAACATGGAGAAATCAAATCGCATATTTGTCTCGAAAATAGCACAAATTTTTATACGAAAGTCAAATTAATATAGTCTCAGGGCTGTTTAAAGGCGAGCGCACGCAAGGATGGAAGAAGTTAATTCTGAAAGAAAGATACAAAAAGCAACTGTTGCTATCCTTCTCTTATTCTTATTCTTATTCTTAACAGTTCCCTTATGCACCGCAAAATCGGTGAACTACGGTGCGATAAATCAGATAGAAATCTGCGTGGAAGCAAAAGGCTATAAGGATTTCGTCCCTCACCATCAATTTCAGCGAGGTGAGATTCCTCACACAGTTTAAGGAGACTTATGGCATTTTTTCCATTCGCCCATGTTGCGTGGGTCTATACACCTTCAAAATAGAAGCCTTTGACAATAATATGGGAGGTTTCTTTTTCAAAGACAGGAGCGCTAATTCCTTAGTAGCTTCATTGAGTTTATGAGTGGTGGAGTTGAGATTTTGGAGGACTGCGGTGTGAGTTTTAAGGTGGTGGGCATAATCAGAGATTGCAGCGGTCAATTCCTGTACGCACTCATGGAGTTGATTTGACTGCTTATAAATGCCATCTATCTTTTTTGACCGCTCTTTTTCCCTTCTCGTTTGATAAGACACGTACTCGAGGAAGATAAAAATTAAGACGACAATTCCTACATAAGTAATGCCAAGAGGAGTTCTTACGAATAGGATAACGAGCCCGAGGGAGGGTATTTTGAAGCCTGAGTAAACACCAACGACATTCTGGAGCGGTGTTCTGAAGATATCTTCTTTATCGCAGTTGTCGCCCTTTGTTTCGAGGTAAGTCACGCCTCTTATCTCTTTTATCTCCGTGACACGGTGAATTACTCGTGGTGGGTAATGTGGGTAATTATACTCGTTTTGATATTTAAGAGGGACCTGGAAAGCTACTATGTCCCCTTCTTTTATTGTTTCGGGATTTTCTTCGTGTATAAAAGCGACATCACCCCTTTTAAGTGCCGGCACCATACTGTCCGATGCGATGATAGCAATTGGAGGATTAGTAATCGTGTCGAACGCGTGGGCGATATTTAATGAAGAAATGCTACCAATTGAAATTGCTACAAGCAGAAGTAGAAAAGCAAGAGAGCTAATTTTTGTGTTCATCAAGAATAGGCTAGGGGAAATCCATTTAAAAATGCTTGTTTCTTTAAAACGAAAATGACAAGGGTTAGATTTATTTTTTATAAATCATGATTATTATTTTCACTATAAAAGCTTTTTCATCACTTATAATTTAATTTCAATTGATATAGAAGCGTAAAATCCGTAAATATTCGCTCACAATAGTTTTTCATACCACTCCCTATATGCTGAAATTTTTGTTTACAATGTCCGAAAAAAAAGATGAAGGAATAGAAAACTATTTTGCGAGATATGCGCACGGCTCAGATTAACCGCAAAGTTCACAGAGAACGCAGAGAATGTAGCCTACATATTTCCTCTGCGAACTTAGCGATTCGATTCCAGCATTCTCAGTTTGTTCTTTTCCCTTTTTAACATGCTATGTTTTACAATAGCCCCTGCGATAAGAGACGTTATCTTAAAGCCAAGCGCATACACCACAATAAAAACGATGAGTGGCGCCAGATTTAAAATTGGAGCAAAGTTTAGACCCAACTCCCCTAACGCTTGAAGCATCTCGGTCTGTCCCAGGAGAATACCGGTCACGAAAGCCCGAGCGAAAGTCAATGCAAACATCGCTGGAAGTAAAGGTAAAAAAACGGAAATTACGCCGCTCATCTTTGATTCCCGGAACAGCCACGAAGCGCCAATCCGGGTCTCTTCGAGGTCGTGTATTTTTAATTTTTGTGTTTCGATATCTCTCGAAAGCGCCGATTCAGAGACAGAATTGAGCTTCTCTTTCAAATATTCAACTTCCTTTTTAAGTGTTGCGACCTCATCCCCCGTCCTGTCATTATTGGTCATTTCAAGTTTGACACCTTTATCATTCAGGCAATATTTCTTTAGTGAAAGCAGTAATGTGCTCTATTATAGTAACGGCGCTATCTATTAGATCATTCAGAAAGCTAATTAATTGCTCAATCCCGGACATCATTGCCTCAAAGTCTTGAAGATTACTGGAATTCATACCGGATGCGTTTTTAGCCTCTGCATACTCTTCTTGAGATCGATTAAGCATTTCTTCCGATTGGGATGTCATGTTTTTTAGCAGTTCTTTCGCCTCGTCAAGACTCTTATTGCCGGGTGAATCAGGCTCAGCCAGTCCAGAGACGGGTAAACACGCTAAAAATACCATAAGGATAACGCCCAACACCGGAATATTTCGCATTTTCATCCTCATCTCGGATTTCACCTTTAACTTTCTTATAGCTTAAGTTCCAGAGTATATAAAAAAGTTCTGATTATTGATAAAAAAATTGCAAATATTTGATAAAAAGATTCATTATTCCAAAACTTTTTAATACCAAATAGACAATTAGGATGTAATCATAGTTCCATTCAAAAATTGAACGGATAGAGCATAAAAAAAAAACAAAAAGGAGGTGTAAAGAAAAAAATGGATTGTCCATATTTGGACGCCTGTCCTATATTTGCCAAATTCAGTAGTGAAGGGCTGGCAAATATATGGATTAGTGGCTACTGCAAGAAAAACGAGGGTGGAGATTGTGAGAGGAAGAAACTAAAGGATGGAGGGAAAGAAGTGCCCATAACACTGCTGCCAAACGGTACACACTTGAAAAGTCTGGCAAAATAAGTGACACCAGCCGGTACAATCGCTTAGCAGCAAGTATCTTCCTGCACTTGATAAGGGGTAGGTAGGCAAAGGGCTTATCCTTTGCCTTTTATTTTTTTATATTGCCATAAAAGATGATTTTCAAGGTATGGGATACGGGAGAGAGCTGGTTGAATACGTGGAAAGCGAAGGTAAACGTTACGGAATGAAAAGGTCTTATGCA
>JAGGZZ010000183.1 GCA_021161765.1 Candidatus Methanophagales archaeon
TTATTATACCGAACCTCGTAAAAAATTCCACAGGATTCGTCAGAATAGGTGCATTCCAAATAGAAAATCCCGGGCTAAACGGTTCTGTACTTATAGCAAAACTGAAGCTCAGGGCAATCGGCAAGCCAGGCGACATCAGTCCTTTGAACATTATCGTGAATGAACTCAAAGATGCAACTTTTCAAGGCAATGATATTCCTTATACCATAACCAGTGGGACGTTCACAATCACCTCAGCTATCGACAACGCCCCTCCGGTAATCACCATTACATTCCCAATAAATGGTTCCACTCTCGGCATTCTAAACAACTCAGTTATTGGACGTATCACGAGCGAAAGCGAACTTGCGGTTGCAAAACTAACACTCAATGACGAATTTGTAACGGCATTAAACAAAGGATGCTTCAACGTAAAAGTAAACTATAGAGCAAACGAAACGAATGAGATAGAAGTTTTTGCAAGGGATAAAGCGGGGAATGCAAACACCAGCCAGGTGCTGGTTAACGTGCTGCCAAATATTGCCGTTGTGAATAAGACCGCGATAGCGAATCGAACCGTAGAGATAACCGAGGCGAAAAACGCTACAAATACTGCAATTGAACTTAATACAACGAAAGCAGCAAATGTAAGTGTAACAATAAACGCGAACACAAACGCATCGGCATTGAACGCGACACCTGCAACGAGCGCTTATGGACTTGCACAAAACCAGCATTCGCTTGAAAAATATATAGACATAAATGTAACGGGTATTGGCAGGGCTAACCTCAGCTTTGTTTCTCTGTACCTTTACTACACTATTGCTGACCTCGATAGAAATGGGGACGGAGACGCTGACGACCCGGGGGATTTAAATGAGACCGCACTGAACATATACTGGTTCAATCCAAACACGAGCTTATGGATGCCACTGGGACCTGGAGCTGGTGCAGATGGGAAACCAGATTATACTGTTTTCGGAGGGCCAAAAGTTATAGACAGCGAGAGGAACAAAACGGAAAAATATGTTAAAGTAACTCTAAATCACTTCTCAACTTTTGCTCTGGTTGCTGAGAAGATACCCGCACCTGTAACTCCTACTCCTACTCCTACTCCAACACCGTTACCCAAAGGAGGCAGAGGCGTTGGCACTCCATCTCCAACTTCCACTCTCACACCCACTCTGATACCGGCTGAAGCACCAACGCTTGCCCCGACCGTTACGCCGTCAGTAATACCAACTCAAACTTCTGCTCCGGCAATACCAACATCACCAGATGTACCGTTTTCGGCGGTAAAATGGCTCATAAGGATAGTAGCGATAGCAATAGCAATAGTCGCTTCGGCGATAATCGTATCAGCGGCCTATTATCACTATCTATAATAGGATGCAGCGTGAAAAAAAGAGAAAAATAAATTATTGACACAGATGACTTACCGAAAACCTTTTATACTGATACCAATAATCTGTCATATACTATGAACCCGAGGAACTTTACACGGACAAGCGCAATGCCGATAATTCTGACGATGTTCCTTTTAATAGCTATCACGCTCACAAGTGCAGAAGTAACGGAATTGAATGTCCCTTCTGAAGTTGTGCAAGGTGAGACGTTATCAATATCAGGAAAGGCATCGGCAGACGAAGTGGTATGGATAGGTTCCTCATTTGAGATTGCATTGCCTGTTTCTGATGGGAAATACTGTCGCGAGTTCAACGGCATTCACTTCCCTGCGGGTGAAAAGGTATTCTCGGTAACCGCAGAGAACATAAAGAATATCCGAATATCAATATACCCTGTAGGTTGGTGGACGATTGAATATCCTCAGGAGGGACCTCTAAATGCAACCAACGGTACAGCCACGATTTCTGTGTCGTTTCCGGTGACCTGGAATGGTATAACTATTGATAT
Organism: Candidatus Methanophagales archaeon; assembly: GCA_021161765.1. Taxonomy (GTDB): domain Archaea; phylum Halobacteriota; class Syntropharchaeia; order Alkanophagales; family Methanospirareceae; genus QEXZ01. The sequence continues at coordinate 1,894 of JAGGZZ010000183.1, forward strand.
CAGCGGCAAGAAAAATGTTAAGGTATATGGCGATGCCGCAGAGGATGCGACCGCAGTAACCCTGAAAGTTGCCACGTCAAAAAAAGTGATTGCTGATTCAACCGGCGATTTTGAACTCGATATAAATACCGGGGGAGTCCCGCTTGGTGAATTTTTGATAACTGCGGGGGGGATAGAAAAAACAGTTCACATAAAAACACCTGTATTCGACACAGGCTCGCCGGGGAATCCCTACCCAAGCATCTCCGGCACGCATTACGGAGCAATCATACCAAATCAAACGATAGCCGTGCATAGGGTTTACACGTATCCATGCCCGGGAACGGGAGGGCATTCGGAATATATAAGAATAGAGAATAAATGTACTGGTTGGAATGTAACAGCAAGATGGGAGGGATATGGTGGAGACTGGCACAATATCACCTTCGATGAAAGTTTCACATTACAACCCGGTGTGGAATATAATTACACCCTCATAACAGGTTCTTATCCGCAGATAATACATCAGCATGTGGCAAACGTAACCGGTGGAGCAATCACCTGCACGGAGTTCATAGATGCAAATGGAAAGATATATAATGATTGGATACCAGCTATTATATTAAGCTAAAAGTAATAGGAGTGGTTGAGATGATTGATAAGAAACATATTGGATTGGTATCGTGTGTTGGTCTGTTGTTACTGTATGTGTTTATTGGTATGGCTTCTGTAACGATCTCCAGTGCAAGCGTGACTGAATTGAATGTCCCATCCTGGGTTGTGCAAGGTGAAGAGGTGTCAATATCCGGGAAGGCATTGGCAAACGAAGAGGTATGGATAGGTTCTTCATTTGAGATCTCATTACCGGTTTCGGATGGAAGATATAATGAGAAGTTCAAAGGTATCAATTTTCCAGAGGGCGAAAAAAAAATTTCGGTACGGGCTGAAAACATAAAAAATATTAAAATGTCGATTTCGCCGTTTACAGCTACATGCGACGGAGAGACGATTAAGGTTACTCTTTGGCCGATACCGATACCGCTGGTAGAAAGACCTCTGAAAATAATAAATGGCGTTGTAACACTTTCTTTTTCTTTTCCAATGACGGTATCCGGGACTGAAATAGACATACCGTCGGGCAAGAGGGATATCGAAATATCTGGCGATGCCACAGAGGACGCGACCGTAGTAACCCTGAAAGTTGCCACATCAATAAAAGTGATTGCTGATTCAAACGGCGATTTTGAACTCGATATAAATACCGGGGGAGTCCCGCTCGGTGAATTTTTGATTACCGCGGGAGGGATAGAGAAGACGGTTGAGGTAGTATTGACAGAACCAACGCCAACGCCTACACCAACACCCTCGCCTTCCCCCAGCCCAACACCCACTCCAACGCCTACACCAACACCGACATCTAATGGCGGAGATGGAAGTGGGAATGAAGATGGTACACCCGACACCACGCCCACACCTTCACCAACTCCTACGTCCACATCCACGCCAACGGCAACCCCTGCTCCTACGGCAACTCCTGCTGCGGCATCGCCGACTGTAACGCCTGCGGCACCGGCAACTGTAACGCCAAGTCCATCACCACAAAGTAAAACAAACCAGTCCCCGCGGGAAACAACAAAAAAACCATTTCTCATTCCGGGTTTTGACTTGATTGGATGTATAGCAGCCCTAATCATACTTGCTACGCTTAAAAAGAGACGTTTGAAGAAGAGGCAATAAGTTTTATAAGGGGGATACAAGATGAAAAGGGCAATTATCATCGTAAAAGGAAGGGTGCAGCGGGTTGGGTACCGGGACTTAGTAGCTGACTGGGCGATGGACCTGGGCGTAGTTGGTTTCGTTGAAAAACCAGCCAGATAGAACTGTAAAGATAATTGCAGAAGGAGAGGGGGAAATCTTGGAGGAGTTTGTCAAGAAAGCACAGCCACAGCCGGACCGGAGGATGATCCTCTGATAAGAATAACGCAGGTTGACGTAGAGTATGAAAAAGCAACAGGAGAATTCGAGTTCTTCGGGATAAAGAGAGGGAGCTCCGAAGATGAGACTGCCGAGAAGCTGGATACTGCTGCAAAATCGTTGAAGGAGTTGATTAAGACAACTGCGATGATGAACGAGAACCTTGGCAATAAGATCGATGCCGGCAGGGAGGAAATAAGTTCCATCATAAAGAGCGGAAACGAGATGCTTGCCGCAAAGCGGGATGTGATGATTGAGAAGCAGGACCAGATGCGGGAGAAACAAGCTCAAACTATCACTATCACAAAAAGTGGCGTTGATGAAGCGCGCGAATTCAGAACAGAAACCCGAGATAATTTCACATCCTTGCGCGAAGATTATGGACGGATTAGCGAAAATATAGAAAAGCTAATCCAGAGCATAGATAGAACGTCAAAGAACACAGAAAGAATGCTGGATGAGATGAAAGAAGAGCGTAAAGAATACAGGGAATTTGTCCAGGAAAACCGACCAGAACTTGCAGAAGTTGCGAGCATCACAGTAGAGGAGAAGGAATACGAAGAAGATATAATGACACTTGAGGAGTTTTCCAGCGTGCTCTCCAGATGGCAAGAAGATTGCCTTCGTCTCGAATAGGGATGGTGACAATGAGATATATGTGATGGATGCCGATGGAACAAATGTTAGGCAGTTAACAAATAATACAGCAGATGAGTGGGGACCTGACTGGTGTTGGGCGTCCACAGTTGAGCAAATGGAATTGAATTCGAACTTGAAAGCATCAAAGTTTTTACGGAAAGGGTTTTTGATGTTTCGCCTTTCGATGTTCCTACCGAGGGTTACATTTTACTTGCCATAGACGCCAGTGTAATCTCTAAACACCCGTTGATACCCACAATGCAGAGGTTGAAATTCAGCTATGGGACAAAAACAACGTCACCGAATATGACCGAGATGTTTCCTACTTAGGCGAGACAATAGCCAACAAAGAAAAAAGCTTTAGAGTCGTATTATACCATGATCAGCCAATAGCCTGGGAAGATAGCGCAACAAAATTAATTTTCAGGAGTGATGAGCTTACCTACGTTGAAAACAATTATAACCGCTTTTATTATTATAACCTCATTTACGTTTGGAGGTGCCTGGTGCCACATTTAATTCTCTTTTATACCTCTTTTCCTCTCCCAGCTCCTTCGTCGCATCTATCCCGAGTTTTGTTGTGACTCCATTTTCGGCGGATGGATCAAGTGACGAGCCCTTCGCACCGGATATGAACACCACATCCTCATCCCAACGAACCCGTGTCGCTATTGCATACTCCACATCATCCGGATTGAATATATCTATGTCTTCATCAACTACGACAACACGTTTGAGGCTGGGATGTGCGGCGAACGCAGCGATAATCGCATTTTTCGGCTCTCCTTCCTTCTCTTTCTTTACCTGCACCACGGCATGCAAATAGCAACAGCCGCCTTCGGTTAAAAACACGTTCTTTACTCGTGCTACACGCTCTACTGCCCGGAACATCAAGGATTCGTAAGGCACACCCATAAGCAGCTTGTGCTCTGCGCCTGAGGGTAGAATAGCATGATAAATCGCGTCTTTTCGCCGGTACATTCGTGTAAGCGTAATAACGGGCTCTTCACGTATCTGGTCATAAGTGCCCGTGATGTCAATAAAAGGGCCTTCTTTTGCTCGTGTTTCGCTTATGTAACCTTCCAGAACGATTTCTGCATGTGGAACCGCTACGCCATTAACCAGTTTGAAAAGCTCCACCGGTTCTTTTTTCAGTGCTGAGGCATAGTCAAACTCCTTACCCGGCGGGACCCTTGTAGAAGCAGCTAAAAGGACTAACGGGTCTACTCCTATGGCGATTCCCACTTTTAAGTCCTCCCCTCTTTCTATCGCTTCGCGATGCATCTTATACAGGTGACGAGAAGGAACAAGCCTTGCCGCTAATCTTTTATCGTCCAGAACCATCAACCGATGAACGGATGCGTTCCTCACGCCATCCAATTCCGCAACGACTACGCCTCCCGTGATGTAAGCGCCACCATCACCCCTGAAATGGGTCAATATTGGTAACTCGCCTAAATTCGGCTCGCCGACCACTTCTTTTGTCGCCGAATCCTCAACTATCTTCACTTTTCCATCGTCATTGTTCCCGCCTTCCGCGATTTTTGCCATAAATGGTGTGAGTTCGGCATAAGAGGTGCCAAGCATTTCTGCCAGTATTTGCCTCCCGCCAACTACATTCATCATGACTTTGACGTTGTGCTGCATGCCATCAACAGAATGAAAAAGGACAGGCAGTTTGTTGCCTTTTCGTTCCAGCTCGGCATAAATATCTGCAACCTCGTATTTTGACGATACGTCACGCTCAATCTCTATTAACTTCCCTTCCTTCGCCATCCTATCTTTAAATTCTCTCATTTTTTGGTTGCTAATTAATGTTTAAATGTACATGGCATAAAAATAAATTATTGACACAGATTAACGCAGATTAACACGGACAAATGGTAAAAATCAACAATGTTAAACGCAAATAAATCAGTGTAAATCTGTGTCTCAAATAGAAGGAAGTTATACGTTATATACACAACAAGAACATGAAATCCAAAACCGCAATAAAAATACGAATGGGTGCTGCATTAACGATACTGTTACTGGTGGTCGCCGTAGTTGTGTTTTCCGGGTATTTCGGCGACCATGACCAATCGGAGTTTGACCTGGAATTTAGTGATATTAAAGTAGAAAATCCAAAACCATCTCTATTAAGCAGCCACGTGGTAACAATTGACCCTGGCGAATCCGTTACCGTCTGCGTTACGGTGCAGAACAACGGAGAGGAGATTATTTATCGTGACGCTTACGGTGTTGGCATAGAGGTGGTCTACCCGAAGGAGGGCGCCAAATACTGGAAATTACCCGCAGAACGATTAATGGTGATAGATATGGGTCCAGGGGGAAGATCAAGTTATACCTTTAACGCATGGAACAGAAAAGAAAAACCGTTTACTGGAAACTTTAAAATACACGCCTATATCAGGTCAATTCAAACGGGTAATAAACTTGCTTGGAGTGAGAACGTGACCGTTGTATTAAAACCTCCTCAGTGATAATTGATAACCGTAGTGGGTACTATCTAAAAATATAGCGTTTTATCACCGCGGAGAGCGCAGAGTACGCAGAGAGAATTATGTATTAGGTATTAGTAGCCTTTCTAACGCTCTAAACCGCTAACCCTCTATCCTTTGCGTTCTCCGTGTGCTCTGCGGTAAAATTTTTGGATGTTTAAATAAAGGCGAAATAGCCGACCAGGAACCCTATTATCGCACCCGAATTAAGAAATGGCAGCCCTGCATGCGGTTTACCCCTGCCTGCGATTCTGCTCAGCACAGCATAACCCGCTAGAGTTCCTATTAACGCACCCAAAGCTGGTGCGTTTATCAACCCCCGGTAGTAAGTAAATGCCGCCATACGATTTGCAGACACAACCAGCATAGTAGGGATAATCGCATCGCCAAGCCCCATGAAGAATGCTTCTTCCATCTCGCTCTTACCCTTATCATGACCCTTTCCGCGGAGTAAAGAAAAATTCCGCTTCCGCGGCAGGACAAAAAGGACAGGTATTCGCAAATCCACGACGGATTCTGCCAGCGACACCATGTGCTTCGTCTTGTAAACCGCAATTGCATCATACACCGCTAAAATTATCATTAGTAGCACGATTAGTTTAGGTACTAATGAAATCCCGAATATCGCCGCTGCTCCTCCAGCTATTATCAAACCCGTTGCATCGAGCACGTACCATTCGGGATATTTATACAGCAGAAGAGTAAGTGCAATAGTGCCGGTTATAGCGATATACGCATAAGGAACGGTAAGAACAGCCAGCACGTAATATATCGTTACCGCCACCGCGCCGAGCATCACAAAATGGACAAGTTTCTGCCCGCCAAACCTGAGCACCGCGAGAATAAACGCCGTGAAACCTATGATGAGAATAACGAAATATATGGGATTCCACACTGATTCGGGATTCTGAAACGCCTTTACTCCCGAAGCTTCAAACGGTGCCGCAAGCATTAACGCAATTACTGCCGTAAACACGATAAAAAGACCCATTCCTATGCATAGAACAGGACTCATCTCTTGTGCTTGTGCTTCTGGCTCTGGCTCTGGTTCTGCTTTTTGCTTTTCGTTTTTGTTTTCGTTCATCATGTTTGTTCTTGTATGTAAACTATAACCGCCTTCTATTTAAGACACAGATTTAAGAAACGTTGCCAGTTTTTCGCTATCCTCTCCGTTTCTTATCATAATGCCGGTTTTGACCACTTCCACTTCTTTATCCTTCACCCAGCATTCATCCCCCCTATCTACGATAAGCACATCCAAGAAATCCTCGTAACATTTGAATACCCCGTAAGGCGATACCTCAAACCCTTTTGCTTGCATGAATTTCCCCGCAGGTCCGCTTACTGGCTCATTGCCCACGATTGGTGAAATCGCCACCACTCTTTTACGTTTTAACTGCTCTCTTACTCCTTCCAAACTCAAAATAGGTCCTATGCTCGTTATCGGATTGCTCGGTCCTATCAGCACCACTTCTTCTGACCCGGATTTCAGCACGTTCATAACTTCTTCTGATGGCTTTACTTCTTCTATACCGTCAAAAGAAACATCTGAAACTTCTGGTTCTCCCTTCTTCGATACCCAGAAATCCTGAAAGTGCAGTTCGCCTTCTGGCGTGTGTATCCGCGTGCTTACGGCTCCGGGTTCATCAGTCATCGGCAGTATCTTTATTCTGTCGTCAATGCCGAAACTTCTTGCGAGCAGAGCAGTCGCGTCGGTCAGACGCTTCCCCTGCCTTAACAGCTCTGACCTGATTATATGCGTTGCTCGGTCTCTATCACCGAGCATAAGCCGCTCATCGTGATTTAACTTTTTCAATGCGGTATGCGTAACAAAGCCGTCATCACGGATGCCCCACCATTTTTGCTCGTCTATTACACCTGCTAATGCATAAAGTACCGAATCTATATCGGGACAAACTAAATTGCCTGAAATCCACACGTCTTCGGCAGTGTTAACGATTATATTCAGCTCTTCTTCTTCCTCCTCAAACACTCGTTTCAGTCCCACCAACAGCTTTGGTGTTCCCGTGCCGCCTGAAAGGATGATCATCTTCTCCCTTTATAGTTCGTAATATACCAATTAAAAAGGTTTTTTTCTTTTATACGGTCTTATTTTTTCAACTTCACTGGACTTTTTTGCTTTATGAGCTTGTCCCATAATCAGATATTTTGCGAAATTGACCCTTTCTTCCCAAAGAAAAAGCTTTACACCGAACAAATCCGGCACTCGCCCGTGTATTCCGAATCAGCACACACGTATTCTTCAAGCATAAGCTTTGGAATATCCAGCGACAGCACCTGCTCTTTGCTCCCATACCGATAAATGGTAATACCCTTGCACTTGAGTTTATAAGCCAATAAAAATACGCTCTTTACATCCCCCCACGTAGCGTCACTCGGCAGATTCACCGTTTTCGAGACGGCATTGTCCGTGTATTTCTGAAATGCTGCTTGCATTCGCACATGCCATTCCGGCGAGATGTCGAGTGCAGTAACAAACATCCTTTTTACATCCCCGGGAACACCATCAATATTCTGCACTGACCCACATTTTGCGATCTCGGTTATCAATTCTTTGCTGTAAAACCCTCTTTCCTTCGCTATCCCTTCAAACAGCTTGTTTATCTCCAGCATCCCGCCCATTACGTTCCGAACAAATGCAACTGCGAATAGAGGCTCTATCCCGCTGGAGCACCCCGCAATTATACTTATTGTTCCCGTTGGCGCGATGGTAGTCACCGTAGCATTCCGCATCGTCTCGTATTCCGAGTTCCAAACACTGAGTTCGAAGTTAGGGAAAGACCCTCTTTCAAGCCCGAGCTCTGCTGAACACTGCCGTGCTTCATTTGTAATGAATTGCATAAGCTTTTCACCCGCCGAAAGCGCATCCTTTGAATCATACGCGATCCCAAGCTTGATTAGCAGTTCTGCGAATCCCATTATTCCAAGCCCTATCTTCCTGTTCGCCCTTGTCATGTGCTCTATCTCCGGCAGCGGATACATGTTCACATCTATGACGTCGTCTAAAAACCTCACAGAAATCCAGATCGCTTCTCTAAGCCTTTCCCAGTCTATTTCGCCACCACCGGGTTCGACAAATTTTGACACGTTTATTGAGCCTAAATTGCAAGAATCGTGCGGTAAGAGTGGCTGCTCACCGCAGTTATGCACAATAAAACCGTTGGCATCAAAAGCATTTATTCCCGGAATTTTGACATCATAAACCTTTTCTATGCCATCCGGAACTACTTCCTCTACGGTTGCTACAAATCGTTCTCGATTCATTTTGATTTTATCGCCCGGCTTTAAATCCCCCGCATTGCTCCATTGCGTCTCAACTTTATATCTCGTCATTCTCTCCACTTTCATAACCAAGTGGTCTGCCGTCAGACGCAACTCAAATCCTTCTGCTGTCTTCAGCTTATAAACTGGTTTCACTCCCGTCTCAAAGAATCCTCCTTCTGAACTTTCCCATTCCTCGCCATTTACAATTGCAACAA
>JAGGZZ010000239.1 GCA_021161765.1 Candidatus Methanophagales archaeon
CATAGATTTTGCTACTGACTTTTTTCCAATTGCGGTTCGTTTTTCGTTGAGGTCTGAACGGATATGACTTTTCACTTCCAACGGATTTGCTGACACCCTTTCCTTCATTTCTGCAAATTCATCGAGGATAATAGTGGGGTGGTGTTTCCCAAGATAGTGGAAATTGGCGAATGCTGGATTGGTCTTCAGCCATTCTTTCAATCTCTTCTGAAGTAAATAACACAAAGTTCACATCCTGGAACTTATATCGGAACAACTCGTATTGCCATGCTATCACCCCTGCACATCTGTTCCGCTATACAATACCGCTGTGCTGCTTGCGACCATCGCTAAGGCAATAGAGATTGCAAATATCTTCAATCCGAATTTATTCCCCATTTTTTATCCCCCTTCTTCTTCAAGATGCACCTTATAATTTTTGAAATATGAAATAACCCGTTATAAATTTTTCGGTTATGATAAAAAAGGAATTTTAAAAAACGCCTGTTGGCGGAAGTTTCTTCTCATGGTCTCCACTCCATTTTCTCTTCTCCTTCAACATGAATATGCAATACTCTCATTCCTGTATGGCTCACACGAACCACAGTTCCTCTTCGCTTGCTCTGAGTGTCAAATTCAGGATGTTTAAGAAAGCGGCGTATGAAACTCGCTGTTTCATACTGCCCAACTGTCAGACATACCACACAATTCATACGCTAACAGGCTCCTGCACTAATTCTTCGGCATGAGCTACCAGCACCTCACGAGCCAGACGAACAGCTTCCGTAATCGCCTCACGGCTCAGGCTTCCACACCATTCTTCTATAATTGCCTCCCATGCCATTCCACTCGCAACCTGCTCCAGCACATCCGAAACCAGGATGCGTGTTCCACGAAAGGTTGGTTGCCCATGACAAATCCCGGGATCTGCAATGACATAGCGTCCCCAAATTTTGCTTCCCATCCTCTATTCCCCCTAAGAATTTATTTTTAATAGAATATAAAAATGCTGATTTCACAATCGTTGATAACATATCCTCCTTTTCCACATAAGTTTCTAATATTAACCGCAGAGTTCACAGAGAGCGCAAAGGATAGAGAGTTAGCGAGTTAGAGCGTTAGAACGGCTATTATAGTCATTCCAGTAACAAATTGCAATTAATAAACCACGAGAATTCACGAGATTAACACAACACTTTTTCTTTTTTTAAAAAAAGAGAAATATAAACGCCAGAAATCCGGTGGGGGTGAGCTTCTCACGTCTTTAGCCTTTTTCACCCACATTATAGAGCTATACAACGGAACAATAGCTGAACAGGTGAATGCGGTTCGTCAATCGCCATTATTCGAGCAGAATAAAGATATTGAAAAGGATAATCCGGGCGTTCGTTTGCATGGAAAATTCACCAGAGAGTACAATCAATTGGAATCCGTAAACGATTTATCCTTTCTATGTGGATATAATTACAAAGATGCGTCACTCAATAGATATATTCAAGAATTGAAATATCTCAAGGTCTCTGATCGCTTGATTACCGCAACAGCGAAGTTCTGGATGGATTTCTGGCGAAATGAATCTGAAGAAGAGACATATTTCGTGTGTTATTACATCGATGGCAATACAAAAGCATTGTGGTCCTCGAATAGATGTTACAAAGGTCGAGTGACAATGCTTGGTCGCGTCATGGATTGTCTCGAAAACGTGTTTATCCATGACGGTAAGGGGCATCCGCTCTATTTCCAGACCTTTCATGGGCATGCTGATCTCGGCAGTAATGCACTTCCCATGCTCACGAAATTAACAGAGCTTCTGGACGATCCAGCAGCTAACGTCTCTGTAAAACGGATATTGGTGATGGATGGGGGCGCCAATGGAGTAGGAACTCTCAGAGACTTTGATGGCAGCGATGAGTATTATATCACTATTCTTGATGATAACCAGACAAAAGAAAGGAAAATCAAGCACATCCGTGAGGAAATGAGGTATAAATACGGAAATGCAACCCTTGTTGACTGCAAAATCGAATTATTAGATTCAAAAGAGCCGGGCTACATCTACGAGTGCCGCGCGGTGATTGTGAAGTGGGATAATGGCAGAAAATCGGTCCTGATCACGGATATACCTCATGAATTATTGGACGCGAGCGAAATCACGAAGAAATACTTTGACCGTTGGCCGATGCAGGAAAAACAGTTCAGAGATGCAAAGTCGGGGGTTAATATCCATCGGATCACGGGTTATGGAAAGAAAATTGAGAATTACGACAAAATGAGTGAAAAGCATGGTGAGATGTGTAAGAGAATAACACAACTCAAAGCGGAACTGGAAAAGCCGCTCTCGGGAATAGAAGCGATAGAAGAGCAGCTTACCGGCTTATACCGGCAGGAAAGAACGTTTCGCGAAAAATCGAAGATCGTTGATGGGAAAAGGGTCCTGAGTGAGGTGGACTCAGTTGAATTGAAGAATTGCGAAACCCAAATCAATAAGTGCCTCCGTAAGCAAAGGACGATAGAAAAAGAGCACAAAGATGCGTTTAAAAGATTGAAAAAGTATTTAAAGGAAGAGAAGCGGATCCGGGACAAGGATAAAGTGTACAGGATAGATACGGAACTAGATCAGATCATGACCTGCTTTAAAATGTCATTTATCAATTTATGCAGTCTGTTTTTGACAAGATGTATGGATCATGAAAAATTTGAATTGCAGACGCTATTCGAATCGATTTTCCAGCTCAATGGTGAAGCTTTTATTACCAATGAGGAGAAAAGGATTGAACTGGAGATGAATCCAAAAGAGCCGGAGTTGATGGATAAACTTAACAAAGGTCTTCGCATATTAAACACACTGAATATCCGCGATCCCGATGGACACTCTATAAAATTTAACATGTAGATTGTTTTGTTTCAGTTAGGTTGGCAACAAAATCGGGATACCCGAAAGTCATGTTATAAATAATCTTGTGGAAATCTGTGTAATCTGGTGGTTAATAATTTTCGGAAATACTATAATTCCCTCTGCGAACTCAGCGTTCTCTGCGGTAAATTTAAAAATAAAAAAGGGAAAAAGTGCATGCTTGTACGTACGCACTCACTTCCCCTTACCTTGGCTTAGCTTACTTCACTTCACGTACAGCACACCCTTCGCCTTCTTCTCCGTCATTGCGAGGTCGCCGGTATATTTCTTGTATTCCTCACTCTCTATTGATTCCGTGCCTTCTAATCTGAACGAAGGCATCATATCCAGCACCTTACCCTTCACCGTTATCTCGCCACCGGTCATATCAGCACCGGGCATTACCGCATCGCCTTCTATCGTTATTTTTCCGCCTTTCATGTTCAATCCCGTGAGAATATCCACATTCCCCTTTATCACTATCTCGCCGCCCGCCATGTTTTGTGCGATACACTCACCTGCGTTTCCTCCCACGACCACCTTACCGCCGGTCATACCCGTCATCTCGCCCCGGTACATCGCACATAGATTGTCGCCTGCATCGCCTTCTATAACCAGTTCGCCACCGTGCATTTCACGACCGGCCCAGCAATCTGCATTTCCCTTTACCGTTATTTTACCGCCGGACATCATCGCGCCGCAGTGCATGTCCACGTCACCCAAAGCCTCTATCTCTCCTGCTTTCATACCGTCGCCTATGCGCTTCACCCTCGACAAATCGCCTTCCAGCACTATTTTTACTTCTTCCGCACTCCCTGCTTCTCCTTCCACGCTCACGTCAAACAGGTCGCCGGTATTCTCTTCCTTGTTTCCCCACCAGACCTTCACCGCTTTGATCTCCGCTTCCGTCTTTCCTGCAAGTTTATCCGGCGTCAATGAATCCACCTCAACCGGTATCTTCGCAGCTCCGTTCGTAACTTCCTCCTTTATCTTTAATCTTATCGTCTGCATTTTTTCTTCTCCCTCTATTAGCTCCTCCATGGCGCTTTTATCTCATAAGGATTGGGCACGTAAGCGTCCTGAACCGGGTAATTGTTGAAATTCACCGAGTAATAATGCTCGAACTTGTCCTTCAACTTGACCAGCATCTCATCCGTCAGCTTATCGTCACATTCCGGCGTTACGAAATACGTCTTTCCCGCTGGTGTCGCTACTACTTCGCCGTCTTTTACCACTACTTCCCCACCTTTTATCGTGTATTTCGTATTCAGGAACGCTTTCTGGATCTTCCCCGCATCTGTCTCTTCTGGCGACATATCGTATACCGCAACGTCACCGTCAGCACCAACGCCGAGATGCCCTTTTCCATGCTCGTGCAATCCCAGCGTCTTCGCAGCCATTCCTCTTGTTATTATCGCTATCTCATTTAAATCATATTCGCGGTCTATTGAAGAATATTCCGCTCGGTCGAATATTACCTTGTGCATATCCTCCGCAGACTCATCCCGCCTGCGCTTGCTCATCAACATCGAGATAATAATCGGATACCCGATAAAAGGTCCCGCATTTGGATGGTCGGTTGTGAGTGCCAGCTTCCACGGGTCTTTAACTAAGAGTGCCAATTCCTGTCCTATTGCCCATTGAATGGTATTTACCGGCGATTTACCGGAATACAAAAACGGTGTTATTCCTGAGCCCGTTTCAAGTTCGACATCGTGATTCGTCCATTTCCGCCCCGTTATCTGATACAAACTGTATTCCATCGGTCCGTCTGCGGTCATTGTCGTCGTGTCACCCAGTATTATCGAGCCAAGGTCAATACTAACATGCTCGTTTTTGTTTATATAATCCGCAATCGCACCCGCCTTCGACTCGAAATCACCCCATCTTGTGCCACCGTAAGCGTGGAACTGCGTGTGTGTCGCGTGCATAGCCGGGCGATCTCTATATGGTTTTATTCCTTTCACGAGGTCATAAGTTGACGTCGTTACTTCATAGTTTCCCGGATGTCCCAGCATATTCCCATGCACATGGATGCTGTGCGGCATCTCGAATTTCTCATTTGCCACTGCTAAATTCTTTACTATCTCCGCCGGTGTAACATCGAAATAAGGCACTTCGTCATTCAAATCGCAGTTCTTTGCCCACGCCCACGCCTCTGTTCCTCCAGGATTCACTACTTTCACGCCGTATCCCTTCGTTGCTTTCATCATCCACGCGATATAAGCCGCAAGCAGGTCCATATCCCCGCTCTTTACGTATTCCATCGTCATCCAGTTGTTATCTATGAGTGGTAATGCGGCGTTATCCAGTATCGGAATGTCAACCATCTCCTCATGCGTATGTCTTGCTGCGAGTGGCGGCATCGCCGCTTCCATCACAAACGTGTAGCCCATCCTCGCATACCGGTAGCCCGTGGCAAACGTATTCGGCACCGAATAGCCCGATTCCGATCTGCAAACCTTTGTCCTCGCCTTCACCCCTTTTCTTCCGTCTTCCGGTCGGAACAACCTCCCCGCATTTACTTTAGCACCAGCAATGTGCGAATGGATGTCCACACCACCCGGCATCACCACTCTTCCCTCAGCATCTATTACCTTCGGATTCTTTACCTCTTCCACGACTTTGCCGTCACGAATGCAAATGTCTTTCTTCTCGCCCTTTACGCCGTTTATAGGGTCGTAAACCACGCCATTCCGTATTAACAATTCACCTTCAGCCATTTTATTCGCCCTCCTTTTCCTTTATCGCTCTCACTTCTTCCAGTATAGACTTCATTATCTCCTCATCCGCTAAGTATTCCGTATCTACTAACTTTCGCAGTCGTATAGGAATATTGTCCATCCGATAGACGTTCCCTTCCGCTTCCACGCCACTTATCGCAGCCGGAATGACAACGTCTGCAAATTCGGTTGTCGGATTCGGGAACGGGTCTATCTGAATAACCGGGATCTTAGATAGGTGTCTTATTGACTCACCCGGGAAATGCGCCCCTGGGTCAGAAGCGATTATCAATGCCGCATCACACTCGCGCCTAATTAAAAGGTCAGTAGCCGATATCTCTCCCGGATTATACCACGCGTAACCGCGGGATAAGTCAACGGCAAATGGAAAACCAGTCTCCCACGTGCATACCTGATTGATTCCCGCCACGTTGTAATGCCCGCGCATTGGCATTATGCTGAACTTGGTGTGTGTATGAGCTGCTCTTGTCGTCTCTATTGCATTAACGATGTTGTTGTGTCTTCCTCTCGTATGCGTCACACCCATACCAAAGAAAATTATCCCGAACTTTGCTTCTTTCATCATCTTCACGGTCTCTAACAGGTCTTTCTTTGAAATGCCACCTACTTCTTCCGGCACCACATCGTCATAGCCATACAGAAGAGCCCGTAACGCCGAGAACACCAGATAATCCTTTCCTTGCTCTATCTGCAAGAACACGTCCGCCATCTTCGCCGTCGGTGTCCTTCTCACGTCCACCACGACAAGTTTCTTGTTCTTTTTGCCTTCTTCTGTCCAGTACCCCTTTGAAATATACGAATACCGCTTCATGTGGTTAGCATGTGCCGCGGCGGGATTCGCACCCCAGTATATAATGAGGTCTGCACGGTTTTTTACCTCTCCCAGCGTGCAAGAAGGCAGACCAACGTCCTGAATCGCCAGCACTGAAGGCCCGTGACAGACCGAAGCGGTATTATCTATAACCGCGCCTATCTCCTCTGCAAGCTCTACTCCTACTTTATCCGCCTCACAGACCGTAGAACTCCAGCCATACAAAAGCGGTCTTCTCGAAGCCGCCAGTATCTCTGCCGCCTTCTTTATCGCTTCGTCGTAAGAACAGTCCTTCAAATTGCCGTTCTCTCTTATCGCAGGCTCCTCTATCCTTCCGTGCCCCATTAACTTGCTCTTTCCCACTGCACAAGCTCCCTTCTTCACTTTCGTTACTTTGTTATCTTCAACTTCCACCACGATGTCATCGCACACACATCCGCACAGGGAGCATACAACGTCCGTAATTTCTACCATTTTTCCTTTTTTTCCCCTATTCCATATACGTCTTCATCAACGCTTTTACCTGTAAAACTTCCTCCTCGGTGGGCTCTATCTCCGCGTCTATGCCCTTAAAGGAAGGCATACCAGCACCGTGTGTATCTCCGCTCACGAGAGCATTTGCCCAGGGTCCCATAGGGATAAAAATAACACCCTCTGGGGTCCCCGCTTTTTCCTTCGCTTTCACCACCACTTCCCCATAGTTCGTTTTTACCTTCACATGCCCATCTGCAGCCACACCCAGCTTTTCCATATCGCTTTCATTTAACTCACAGGTCGCCACTTCATTGAAGTACGCTTCCGAAAGCTTATTGTCTAAGTTCTGGCCCTGCACGATAGTTCTCCCACTTATCAAGTTTACTTTTGTCCCCATTTTTATCATGTTTCACTTCATACAAACTAGCATTTAAATCTTTCGGTATTTTTTCCCTTGCTACACCCGGTTCACGAAATTCACGTGCATTAAACTAAAATGAATCTGCATAAATCTGTGTAAATCTGTGTCTTAAATAGAAGGAAGCTATACTTTATACACAATAAAAAATGCTGGAAATAAAGGATTTGACGGTGGAAGTAGAAGGAAAGGAAATTTTAAGGGATTTAACCCTTAATATCGAACGAGGAGAGGTACACGTATTATTCGGACCTAATGGCTGTGGAAAAACAACACTTCTGATGGCGATACTTGGTCTTCCAAATTATAAAGTCAAAAAAGGGAGTATAACGTTTAAAGGAGTTAATATAACCGATTTCCCAACCAACGAACGTGTGAAACGGGGAATGGGCATGTCTTTCCAGCATCCACCCGAAATAAGGGGCGTAAAGCTCGGCGATATGGTGAATATCGCACAGGGAAGAAAAGAGGAAAAAATAGACGAGAACGTGATAGACCTCGCGAAAAGGCTTAATATTTCGGTTGATTTCTTAAACCGGGATGTGAACCTCGGATTTTCAGGTGGCGAGGTCAAAAGGTCGGAGATACTGCAACTGCTCGCACAATCCCCGGACTTCGCCATGTTCGACGAACCCGATTCTGGCGTGGATATCGAGAACATAGAACTCATAGGCAAGATAATAAGCGAGCTTATGGATAGAAACAAGATGCCAAGTAAAAGAAAGAAAGCGGGGCTTATAATTACGCATAGCGGGTCTATAATGCGGTACATAAAGGCAGACCGAGCACATGTGATGCTTGAAGGGCGGATAGCTTGTTCGGGAATGCCTGACGAGATAACAAAGAACATCATGGAGAACGGTTTTGAAAAATGTGTGGAATTATGTGTACGCAGTGAAGAGGTAGGTGCTGAATGACTAAAAAAGAGATAATTGAGCGTGCGGGACGTGCAAAGGCGAAAAAAGCGGCTTTAGGTGAAGACATTGTAATTGAGAACTATGTTACCGGGAAAGAACACGACCCCCTCAACTCATTGGGCGATTTTCCGGAAGAATATCAGCAAGACCTGCTCGATGCGGGTATTGAGCCTTCTGAGAAGGACAGGTCCGGTTCGTTTTTACAGCAAGACTGTTCGGTGGTCTTTTCAACGGTGAAATACAGGGGTTTGGAGCTCATGAGCACGACAGATGCAATGAAGAAGCATGACTGGCTTGAAGATTATCTATGGAAGGCGGTTCCGGTAGATATAGATAAATACGCCGCTGAGGTCGAATTAGACCAGACACATGGATATTTTATCAGGTCGGAAGCGGGCAGAAAGGTAACGATGCCGGTGCAGTCCTGTCTGTTCATCACATCCGATAAAATCGGGCAGAAGGTGCACAACATCATAATTGCAGAAGAGGACTCGGAACTGCATATTATTACTGGCTGTTCCGTCTCTCATGCGGTCAATTCTGCACTTCATCTCGGCGTTTCTGAGTTTTACGTGAAGCGCGGTGCGAAAATCACATTTACAATGATACATAACTGGAGCCGTGGTATGGAGGTCCGACCGAGAAGTGCAGTGGTGATTGAGGATGACGGCGTTTTTATTAGCAACTATATCTTAATGACGCCTGTTAAATCGCTCCAAATGTATCCAACCGCTTATTGCGTGGGTAGAAATGCAAGGGCAACCTTCCAGACAATTATATATGCACACGGAGATACAAAGATTGATTCGGGGTCAAGAGCAGTGCTTCGGGGCGAAGGAAGCAGGTCGGAGATCATATCGAGGGTGATTGCTACCGACAATGCGAGGGTCATCGCACGCGGTGATGTCATTGGGGAAGCGGCAAATGCAAAGGGGCACATCGAGTGCCGGGGCTTGATGCTTTCTGATTCCGCGGAAGTAGATTCGATTCCGGAGCTCAAAGCGACACGAAAAGACCTCGACCTTTCGCATGAAGCTGCGGTGGGTAAGGTTGCGGAAGAGGAGATTCAGTATTTAATGGCAAGGGGTTTGAGCGAGTCCGAAGCCACTTCGGTGATTATACGCGGGTTTTTGAATGTTGACATTACGGGTCTTCCGGATGCGCTTGCGCGAGAGACGAAGAGGATGTTTGATATGAGTCTGGAGAAGGTGATGTGAAGTGGAATGAGAAAGGTTGCTTTATTCGCTCCGAGTCAATTTCCAAGCAGCGTGAGGAGAGGGGATGAAGACTTTAAAAGTCAGAACGAGGGGAATTTCTCGGGGTGCTTTTTCAGACCTTGCCGGGCTCGCTTATAGAGAGCATGACAGAAGAATAATTTTCTAAGCATGCTTTAAGCTGACTTGAATTTTTTAAATATCGATAAGTATTCCATAAGTACAAACTACCGATAATAATATTAAACTAACACCAATTAACACCTTCAAATAAGAAAGGATAAAAGCAAGGGCAATAAGAGGTGGGAAAAGGAGAATTGGTACTCCAAACCAATGCAAAAATATCTCCCTCAATGAG
>JAGGZZ010000177.1 GCA_021161765.1 Candidatus Methanophagales archaeon
ATATAGCAAAGTGAGAGAGGATACGATAAGGGCATTTTTTAGTTTGCGGATAGGATAGTGCCGAATCGGAATTGAGCGAGCGCTGCGCTGCGGTGATAAGGTGGTCGGCACTGGTCAGCGGAAGCTATATAAATGAGGAAAGAAAGAAAAATAGAAGGAATAAAATGATTGAAAAAACTGTTTCGGTAAGAATACCCAGAGAACTCGATGAAGATATAAAGTGGGTTATGCATGCCGAGGGCATTGATAGCTCGTCAGTTATAAGAAAAATAATCGATTTAGGAATTAAGGAATGGAAAAGAGAAAGGGCATTGGAGCTATTGAGAAGAGGGAATGTGACAATTATGAAGGCAGCTTCATTGGCTGGGGTTTCAATATATGAGATGCTGAAATTAGTCAAGGAAAGAGACATTGCATGGGTTGCATTTGATGAGGACGACATTAAATGAAGTTTGTGCTCAATTCAACGCCGCTGATACATTTAACCAAAGTAAGCATGGCTTATGTCTTTAAAGAGGAATATACTACGCCTGAGGTTAAAAATGAGGTTGTAGATAAAGGGAAAAAGATTGGCGCTCCTGATGCACTTTTGGTTGAGAAGATAATTGAAGGAGGGAAAGTAAAGGTGATAAAGCCAAAAGAGAGTGTTTTAGTGCTTTTCAAAGGCATACCAGGATTGCATCCCGCGGATGCAGAAGTGCTTGCGCTGGCGAAAGAAATGGATGCAACTGCTATAATAGATGATAAAGTGGAAAGAGGGATAGCGAGAATGTATGGAATAAAAAATAAAGGGAGTGCATACTTCATTTTTAGGGAGATTTCAAATGGTAAAATGACAAAAGAGAAAGCAAAGAAGAAGATCAATGAAATGATAAAAAGCAGTTGGAGATGTAGCATAGAAGACTATCAAAAGATAATGTCAGAGATAGATAAACTTTGAGGCAAACTGGTGAAGATGAAAACAATAGCGGGAATACCAGCGCATAAACACTTTTTCTTTTTTCACAAAAAAGAAAACCTGTGCTAAAAGAAAAAAATGAAAACAATAGCAGGGATACCAGCGCATAACAACTGGAGAGGCATAGCAAGTCTTATAGATGGTGCGGATGAGCATGTTGATGAAATAATCGTAGTAGACGATGGAAGCGAGGACAAGACAGTGAAGATAACAGAGCGTACTCGTACCGGTGCAACAGTAATAAAGCAAGGAAACGCAGGAGAAGGAGTTGCCATTCGGAGGTTGATGGAAGAAGCGAGATGCGGATACATTAGTAATGATCGAGGAAAACTGTGAATATAACCCGGATGATATACCGAAGGTTTTAGCGCCGATAGTGAATGACGAAGCGGATTTGGTGATTGGGTCGAGGTTTATCGGCAATGATAAGGAAGAGAACAAGAAGAAGATGTTGTTTGTAAGATTGTTCTGGGCAAGAGTGCTCAATTTCGTTGCGAATCGTGGTGCGAAGGTAAAGGTAAGTGATTCACAAAACACTTTCTTTTAGAAAAAGAACCTGTGCTAAGAAAACAGTTCTTTTGGTAAAGCTTTTCTTTTGAAGAAAAGGTTTGTGGACACGATTAGAACAAAGATGGATGGTGATGCGGTGAAATGGGAGATGGTGATGGATGCGGTTGAACGAGGGCTAAGGATAGAAGAAGTAGGGATTGGCGTCTCGGGCGAGAGGATAAGCGGGGGATACGATTAAACCCTTTTACTTCGTAAAAGCGTTTACAAACCTTTTAAGAAAAGTTGATTGACAAAAAGATCATATTGGATACATCCTCATGGACATGGATAACCCAAGTTGGATTAATGAAGCTCTTGTTTATTTTGGAGGGGATGAAATGAAAGCGATTGAATTGAAAATTTTAATAAAGAACGGTGTGAAAATGGGCTCAGAGTTGATTCCTCCAGACATAGGATTAAAGAATCTCAGGGAGTACTGGAAACACTTTTTCTTTTTAGAAAAAAGAAAACCTGTACTAAAAGAAAAATGATTATAGGAAGTTTAAAGATGTCGAGAGAGAAAAGAAGTTTCGAGGAAGCAGGATATGAATATACCGGTTACAAACGACTTCTGAAAGTTCCTACCCCTGTATTTGTGATACCAGGATTCATTTTGTTTGTCGTAGGAATGCTGTTAGTGATTTTGATATGGACGCCACTTAACTTATGGAAATCTGGAATAGGGCTTGGGGCAAATTCGATTTTAATAATGGCGGGATTCTTGCTTGCGTATGGAGGTCTTTTAATGATCGTTTTAGGCTTAGCGGTAAGGATAGACGGTGTGCAGCATGAACAATTGAATTATGATAAGGTATCGAAATACATTGTAAAGCGTGTCTCGCTTGAACGAGGTGCGACTGCGGGATTGGTAATATTTCTTGCAGGGTTTGTTTACGCGATTCATTTAATTTTGGATTGGGTTGAAAGCGGGTATAAGGATTTACCGACATTTGAGCATGAGTTTGCGGGTATTACGCTGCTGGTAATTGGCTTGCAAATGATTATTCAAACTTTAGGAAAGTTTAATCAAAATGCTTCGCTGTTCGCTTTATCTCAGTTTTATAAGCAAAACGGCGATGGAAAAAGAGGAATAGGAATAAGAATAAGATGCCGAGAGAGAATTATCGAAGGATAAGGAAGGGCTATGACCCTCATGAGCCAACCACGGTAGGAGAACAAATATTTTATATAATATGGTGCTTCCTTTGTGGATTAAGAATTTTGG
>JAGGZZ010000055.1 GCA_021161765.1 Candidatus Methanophagales archaeon
ACTGAACATAAAAACGCATGCGCTAGCTACATCCTAAATGGAATTATTCTATTAGACTACCGAGAAAGGATTCTGAATTTTGGAGTGTTTAAAAATCTGACAGGTTATTTTCTGGCAAGCCCTAAGTCTGCTATACCCGGGGAAATAGCCAATTTTGGTTGTAGAGTCTTCTTACGAATGCCATAAAGGTAACAGGGGGTTGAAAGCATATAAAAGTATCGAAAAGCTGTTTAAATATGGGACGGCCTCTTAAGTACAGGGCCTGCTATTAAGCACGAATGCCGATGACTTAAACTACACTTTTATCATGGGTATAAATAAAAGCTTTCCGATTTTTTTATTTTTGATGCTTTTGATAAAGCCTCCTTTATCGCATCCACGAGCAATCTACCTGCTTGCTGCATTATCGGTCTTTCAGGACCCATATACGCCACACACTCGTTGTCGTGCATCTGCGCAACCGCGTCTTCAAACGATTTCATATCTTCGTAAGACATACCCACGAGCTTCGGCGCGATCTTTGATGCCGTGCCGCAGGGCGTATCGCGGGTAACTTTTATGGTTTCGATAACCTTCTGTTTTGCATTAACCCGCAGTTCAAATTTCGGCTTTCCGAAAGATGCGACAAACGATTTTACCTGTTCATTGTCGCTCGTATCCGTATCCAGCGAACAAAGAGGTTCCGGGAACTCAATATGTACGCCCCTCCTTTTTAGCTCCTCGGCAATCGAATATTTACCCTCGGGTATCAAGTTCGGGTCTTCGATAGGCCAGATAACCGCCTTTGCTCCTGTTCGTTCCGCGATGATTGGCACGAGGTCCCCTGCTTTTGGGAGTATGGTAAGTACCAGTAGGAGGTCACACTCGGGTAGCGGTAAGTCCTCCGGCAGGTCCTTCTCTGGCTCGTCAAGCGACACAGATGCGACTTTAAGGTCGTATAAACTCACTATCTGCCCGGCAAGCTCGCTCATAGCTAAATGCTCGGTTACCAGCTCCCCAAACGACCCGTGATACAGTATGTAGATTCGGTTATTCATAGAACGTTTATTAATCTTTTTTATTTGATAAAAAAAGGATAATATAAATCTTCTGTGTTAGAGAGTGATAAATTTTGAATGGGTTCCCGCGCGGGTTATGGCAAGAAAGAAGAAAGGAAGGAGAACACACATAATAAAGGTTTACTGCACTAAATGCCGGACTTTACTCTACAAATACCAAAAAGAAGGTCTCGGGTCGCTGATAAAATGCTACAAAGACCGGATAAGCGAAGATTACACAGACGGCGATTTAAAATGCCCGAACTGTGGTGAAACATTTGCCCGGGAAGCGGTGTATCATAGGAAGCCCGCTAACAAGATTATCCGTGGTAAAGTTTATGTTAGACATTGATATTATTTGCCTTTTGGATACCATCCCGCGTGACGCACCTCGAACTTCCAAACGTCTTTAAAAGGGTAAGTACAGGATAGACCTTCTTGTGGACTCATCTCTTCCTGTTGCCCTCGCTTCCAATCTTTCCTGGTCATTGTTCCAAAGACTAAATAATCATTGCCAATACTATCTGGTGCTGCATATTCACACATGGCACGAAGCAGATTTTCCAGCTCTGCTTTTTTCACTGGCATTATCTATATTTATGTTTAAATAAGAACAAACTGATAGATAATAAAATAGTGCAGAACCAAGAATACCGTTCTGCCGCCGTAACTCAGTTGGTAGAGTGCCCGGCTGTTAACCGGCTTGTCACAGGTTCGAGTCCTGTCGGCGGCGCTGATGAAGATGCCCGGTGTCCGTATCCTGGTAATTGCTTAAAATCTTGTGGATTTCAAGCAATTAAATGCAGAATGCAAATTTAAAAATGCAAAATGTGAAACACGGGTGAAAGGGTGACTTTTTCGACTTTTAGCCTTTCTCATCATCTGTCGAATTTTGACTTTTGTACTTTGCAATTTTCATTTTTCACTGCCTGTTCAAAATTTCACCGAATTTTGAGCAAATACATATCCTGACACCAATGCAAATTTGAACCTCCGTTTTATCCCCGCTAAACCGCTAACCCCACTAACCCCGCTAACTTCCCGGTGTACAACGCGCTACCTATCACCACTCCACTTGCTCCCGCTTCTTTTATCCGCTCAACGTCCTCCCTACTGCTTACTCCTCCCGCTATAACCACGGGCACGCTCACAGCACGCACGAACTCCTCTACAATCTTCGGTTCTATTCCCCTCATCAAACCTTCAACGTCTATGTTCGTGAATAGTAAACTGCCCGCGCCCATTCTCTCTGCTTCTTTCGCTGCGTCCTTCGCCGCCAACCCTGTCGTTTCTCGCCATCCATCTATCGCCACTTTCCCTTTTCTTACGTCCAGCGCAACCATTACCCGCTCAGACGAAAACTCGTTCACTACCGTCTCCACGAGATTCGGCGATTTTGACGCTGCTGTACCGAATATTATCCTATCCACACCTATATCGAGAAACTTAACCGCTGCTTCGTATGACCTGATTCCCCCACCCACCTGAATCTTTGCTTTTCCTCTTACTCCTTCTGATTCCGCTATGTTTTTGACCACCGCAAAATTGCTCTTCGCGGCTTGAAACGCACCGTCCAGATCAATTATGTGCAAGCGAGTTGCACCCTGCATAACCCATTTCTTCGCTATCTCCACGGGACTATCAGCCGAAGAGAATATCTCTTCCTCCTTCTTACCCTGTCTCAGTTGAACACATCTGCCACCGCTAAGGTCTATCGCAGGTATCACCTCAAAGTTTCCCATTTACCTCCACTCTTATTCCTAATTCCTTTGTTATCTCTTTATACCTCACACGTAGAGTTACTTCAGTAACACCGGAGGCCTTAGCAACGTCATTTTGCGTCTTTCGGTCATCACATAAGATTGCCGCTATGTATATCGCCGATGCTGCTATGCCCGTGGGACCTCGCCCACTTGTTATGCCCCTATCTAAAGCCTCTTTTATTATCTCCTTCGCACGTTCCTCTACCTGCGGTTTCAAATTCAATTTAGCGCAGAAACTACTCACGTAGTCCAGAGGAGAGATTGGAGCAAGCCTCATTCCCAGTCGGGTAGCCAATAACTTGCACGTCTTCATTATGTCCTTCCTTCCCACCTTTGTTGCATCTCTTACCTCGTCAAGCGTTCTTGGCACATTATGTTTGCGGCACGCCAGGTAGATAGACGCAGCCAGGATTTTCTCGATTGAACGCCCATGAATCAAATTATTTTCCCACGCATCGCGATATATTTCCATGCTGTCCTCTCGCGTTTTGTCAGGTATAGAAAGCAGTGTGGACAGTCTATCTATCTCGGCTTGCGCAACCAAACGCTGCCTATTAATTGAGGTACTTATTTTTTTCCGCCTTTGATGTTCACTAAGCCGGTGTAAACGCTCCCTATCCGAGTCTGCGGTCTTCGTATTTCCACTTTTTACGCCTCTTATGCTTTCTTCCTTGTCCCCGGTATTTCCATCTCGCATCTCTTTTACGCCCCCTCAGCTTCTATTCTCTTCTTCTTACACAACACAACAGCACACCTCACGTCATCGAGAAAATATCTTTTTATTTGCAAGCCCTTTTAGCTCTTCCTCGTTTACGCCCTTGAATATCGTTATGCTGATATAAGGCTGGTCAACAGGGCCAAAAATATCGTAAACTCTACCTATTTTTCGGTTGTCCACGGTCATAACTACGGAATTGAGTATATGTTCAACTTTTACTCGTGCTCCCCGCACAATTAACTTATGGTCTATGATGTGGAGTGCAGTGCCCAGTGCCCTCAAGCCCTGCTTCTGAACTTTTCTTTTCATTATTGATTATTGAATACAATAAAAAACAAATGATATTATATAAAGTTAACGTTTTTTTTATGTGACCATATACGCCACCACCTCATCAATTGTTGACACCTCTTCCACTTCCATCTTTCCCTTCATATATTCGCCGAGGTCTACCTCTTTTGGTGTGTAATAAACCCTCGTAAACGTGAATCCAAATATTTCTCTCTCTCTTATTTCCTGCTCGTAATAAATCAGCTTTTTTTGACCCATTGGCACCAAGAAAAGTTCCATGCCATTCTCCTCCGCCGCTACGGCCTTTTCAAACACACCGCCTACCTGCCCTATGCGCCCCCCTTCCTCAATGGTTCCGGTGATAGCCGCGTCCTGTCTTACTTCTTTATTCTCTATCGCAGCTATGGTGGCGGCAGTAATGGCAGCTCCAGCGGAGGGTCCTCCTATCAAAGTGCCGTTGATGTCAAAATAAACGATGATGTCACGGTTCGCGATGTTTATATTGGTGTAGTTCTCAGCAACCTTCACTGCTTCTCGTACCGAATATTGCGTTGTAGATTCGACAAACGGATTCGTATTGACCAGCACATTCCCATTTCCTTCTCTTAACTCCACATGCACCTTGCCTATCACGCCCGAATGTGTGTCACTTCTTACAGCAACGATATTAGCACAACTGCCGCTTTCGCTTTCAGTCACGGGCTCAGATACGTTCACATTCACCATTGCAGGCGTTTGTTCTTCCTCTTTGCCTGCATTTCCCGCACTTCCCGCACGGGTGAGTTTCTCGATAATGTTCTCCTGTACGTCTATCACTTGCTGCTGCTGTTGGTAAATGTGATAAGAAATAGACGTAGACGCAATCAAAAGGATGCAAAGCACCGCGATTATCATATTTTTACGGTTCATAAAGTTCGTCCTATGATTAGCTATTTTACGAAAGTGCACATATATTTTCGTTGTATATAACGTCTAACTTTTTTCTATTTAAGACATGGATTTACACGGCACGGACTTATTCAAGAATTGTGTTCCTTATATTTCACCGCAGAGCACACAGAGAGCGCAGAGGCACCAGAAAATCTAAGCAATGATTGAAATGGTCTTAAAACTCTGCGTACTCTGCGCTCTCCGCGGTGATAAATCTCTATATTTTTAGATAGTGCCCTCCGGAGCCTGCGCAATTTTTATCAACGCCTCCCGCTCTAAAAAATGCAACTCCCCGGGAACGACGAGCACATGAGGGGGTTCACCAAACTCGTAGCTTTTCAATGCACCAAAATAGTCTGCCCGTACAACTGGCTTATCCGACCCTGCTCTCGCTATTCCAACCACTATTGACTTTTTCAGTGGT
The DNA here is from genome assembly GCA_021161765.1 of Candidatus Methanophagales archaeon. Classification (GTDB taxonomy): domain Archaea; phylum Halobacteriota; class Syntropharchaeia; order Alkanophagales; family Methanospirareceae; genus QEXZ01. The sequence continues at coordinate 5,164 of JAGGZZ010000055.1, forward strand.
TCTCCACCTAAGTTCCTTTTTTCCTCTGCCGTTTCCAGCAGTTTTAATGCTTCGTTTATGCGCATCGGAATATCAAGGTAGAGCAGAGTGTGCAGCCCTCGCTCCTTGTTTGCCTGTATCGTGTCGTACGGCACTGCAGAGATAATCCCTTTTTTGCCGTATGGTGCTGCAATCGTTGCGGATTTACCAAACTTGTAACTCTGGAGACCGCATAATCCGGCAACTGCAGAGGAAATAGAGGGTGCATGTATTATCCTCGTCTCTATTCTCATATCTATTGCTCTGAGCCGTAAATCAACGTGCGTGGTCGCAATCATCGCATCGCCTCCACTGAGTAAAACCACTTTCTGGTGCTTTGCGAGCTTCAAAATCCCTTCTTCTGCTTTTTCCTCCACGTCCCTTCGCTCAAGCACAGAAATTCGTTTACCATACACTTCTTGCATCTTTTCTACTGTTTTACCACCTAAAGGGGAGGTGTAAAATTCTGCATACACGACATCCGCATCCCGTATCGCTTCTAACCCTTTCAAAGTTATGTCCTTCTCGTCGTATAACCCGAGACCTACGAAAGTGAGCATTTTTTTATTTTAAAGAGAAGTTTCTTTAAGCGAGAAGGAATCAGCACGAATTGTAGCGGTTTTTTATCTTCATCGTATGTAACAAATCCGTATTTAGCTAAGAAACATAAGAATAGTTCGACTTTTTCCTCTGAAGTGTTTACACGTGATGCTATCTCAGACACTGAATGGGGCTGTTGGTCTTCTAAGATGCGTAGAATCGCATTCATTCGCTTTTCGGCGTCGGGCATTAGTTAATCACCTTAAGTATCTACTTTTGATGTGTAAAATAAAGGAGGTGAAAAAGAAAAAAATGAACGATAAAAAAGAGAATAAGGTAAAGAGAGTGGTTATAGTGGCGACGGCAATATTAGTGTTGATGTTTATGCTGCCAGTAATGGTAAGTGCACAAAGCGACATAAACATCAATGAGATTATGTATAACCCAAGCACTGATCAAGGTGACGATTCGGATATGGAGTGGATAGAGCTTTACAATAATGATACATAAACCTTCATAGTGGGCATTTTCTCTGAGCCGGAACTTTTTTTATCACATTTAAAAACATGTCAGTGATTCTGTTGGGCAGGAATCCGAATCCACCGGAAAAACCCGGAATGATAAGTCGTTCTAGGCTGTTCAAACACCTCGATTTGGTAAGATCATTGCTTCCAGAGAGTATGTCATTGCAGATGGCGTGAATGTGAGAAATATGCTGCGAGATTTGGGGATGCTTATCCTCTGGAATAGCGAACAAAAGGGGTATAACCTTGATGATTCGATTCAGTTAGTTGAAACTTCAAATAGACAAAAGCGGGTGGTCAGAATCGTTGAGCGGGGTGTTACGAGGGTAAACGAGCCTAATGTGAGCTTGGTGTTGAAGTCCGCAGAGTTGATTTTGTTGATGTCTGCTATCGTGAACATACTAAATAGTATAAAATCGTCAAAA
>JAGGZZ010000152.1 GCA_021161765.1 Candidatus Methanophagales archaeon
GTATAAAGTTGTAGAAAAAAACAAATAATAATGACACCAGAAGAAAAAGCAAGACAAAAAATTGACCAACTGTTGGAAGCAGCAAGATGGATAATTCAGGCTTTTCTTTCACAGTTCCGACCTACCGACACGCGGCAAACCCTTTATTCATGGGATTTAAGGTTTGGGATTTCCTAAAAGGTGGTGCCACAGAATTGAGTGAAAAAACTTGACATAGTTTTATCTCTGCAAATATTTGAGTGTCAATAATCGGAGGTTTCGATGTTTGCACGGATAAAAAAGTCAGGTAAATATGAATATCTACAGATAGTAGAGAATCGCAGAGAAAATAAAAAATCGAGACAGCGTGTTATCGCTACTCTCGGCAGATTAGACAAGATGCAAGACAAAGGAGAAGTTGAAAGACTGACTCGTTCTCTTTCCCGTTTTTCCCGGAAGTCAATGTTAATTCTTTCCAGTAAAAGTAATCCTAAAGCGAATGTTAAGAAGATCGGACCTTCTTTGATCTTTGAGAGAATTTGGAAAGAGACCGGAATTGCTTCCATTATTCGTAATCTTCTTTCCGAACGGAAGTTTGGATTTGATGTTGAGAGAGCGATTTTTATCACAGTCCTTCATCGCTTGATGACCTCCGGTTCGGACAGGAACTGTGATTATTGGCGTCAGAATTACAAAATTACAGGTTCGGAAGAATTATCCTTACATCATTTTTATCGTGCAATGTGTTTTCTTGGCGAGGAAACTTCCGACCAAACAAAAGCGAGTCCATTTACAGCCCGTCGCACTAAAGATATAATTGAAGAACAGCTTTTCTTTTCCCGAAGTGATATATTCAGCAGTTTAGAGATGGTGTTTTTTGATACAACATCGATTTATTTTGAAGGAGGGGGTGGAGACAAGATTGGAGCTCTCGGTTTCAGCAAGGATAACAGACCCGATTTGAAACAGATGATAGTCGGTGTTCTGATGGACGATACAGGAATGCCTTTATGTTGTGAGATGTGGCCGGGAAATATTGCAGATGTCACGACTCTGATCCCGATCATAGAAGGCATAAAAAAGCGTTTTGGAGTTGTTCACTTCTGCATCGTATCGGACCGAGGTATGATCAGCAAAGGAACTCTCGAGAAATTGGAATCACCAGAAAGCACGATAAATTATATTCTCGGAGTAAGAATGCGAAACGTGAATGAAGTGAAAAAGGAAGTTTTGTCACGCGGTGGCAGATATAAAGAAGTTCATCCTGAAAGCAAAAACAAGAAGGACCAATCCCCTTTGAAAGTAAAAGAAGTGCTTCATAAAGATAAACGATATATTGTTTGTTTAAATACAAAACAAGCCCGTAAGGACAGTCTGGATCGTGAGAATATTCTGAACTCTTTACAAGTTAAAATGAAACAGGGAGCAGGTTCTCTAATAGGAAATAAAGGTTACCGCAAATATCTGAAGATAAAAAAACACAGTGTCTCAATCAATTATGATAAAATCAAATACGAACAGCGTCTCGATGGGAAATGGGTGTTGAGAACAAACACTGATTTATCCGCAGAAGAAGTTGCTCTAAGTTACAAAGAACTTTGGATGGTCGAGCATATTTTTCGGAATATGAAATCCCTGCTTGAGACTCGTCCGATTTATCACCGTATTGATGAGACAATTTGTGGACATGTGTTTTGTAGTTTTCTGGCGCTTGTTCTTCTGAAAGAATTAGAACGTAGATTAGAAAAATCAGGTTACAATTTTGAGTGGGATAAAGTAAGGCAGGACTTGAAAGCATTGCAGGAAATCACAATTGAAGAGAATGATAAGACCTTTGCAGTTCGATCAGAATGTCTTGGTACTTGTGGTAAAGTTTTTCAGGCGGTTGGTGTAGCTGTTCCACCATCGATCAGAGAACTGTAATCTTAATCAATAAATCTAAAAACGTGGTGCCAAGAAGATTCTCGATACCTGTATCTCACCGTAAGGCAGGAAGTTAGCTTTTTGTGGTGTTAAAGATGAGTTAAAAGAAAAAATCTCATTTTCTTTGTCAAACAATTTTCCTAAAAACCTTGCAAAAATTTTCGTAATTAAAAAATTTGTTTATTATTGCAGTATAAGAGAGTTCAAGATAAATATGTTTAGAATAAAAAGACCTGCAGGACAGCCTTCAAGAAAATTAAGAGTGCCAAGACCAATATGGATTTTGCTTATTCTGGCTTCAATCTTTGGAATATTAGTTACAAGATATTGTCATACACAATTAAATAAATACTTAGAAGTTAAAAATATTGAAATTGAAAGCTTATCCCCAGCCTTAGCGCAAGTATATTTTGAAATTGAGAATAAAGCAGATTTTTTCATTAAAAGAAAAGTTATCGTTAGGCTTTATTCTGGGAGCCTTGAACTCGGTTCAAAAATGATAACTGCAAAGTTAAATAGAAATCACACAACAGGATTTGTCGTTACGATAAATTTCGTTAAGTTATTAAAAGAAGATGAAACTATAGACGAGATTTCTGTAAGATTTTATGACTAAAATGTATTTGATGACAAATTTCTAAATCAAAATGTCAAATAAAATCCCAATGTCAAATATTTTCACCTCTTTTCCCCTCTTGCATTTATTTGTTATTTGAGCTTTGACATTTATTTGTTATTTGTCATTTGTCATTTGTAATTTATTATTTGTTATTTAATTCTTTTCTCCACTATTTCTAAACTGCATATTATACAATTTTTTATAAAGTCCATCCCTAGCCAAAAGCTTCTCATGAGTTCCTTGCTCAATTATTTTACCCTTATCTATAACCATAATCCGCTTACAATTTCTTATTGTAGAAAGACGATGAGCAATAATAAAGGTAGTTCTATCCTTCATCAA
>JAGGZZ010000046.1 GCA_021161765.1 Candidatus Methanophagales archaeon
ACATACGGGAGTTGAATGACAGCGAAGGAGTAACGATTGTGTTGACCACGCATCACATGGAAGAAGCGGATTATCTTTGTGCACGTGTAGGGATTATGGACAGGGGGAAGATAATTGCTCTTGACACACTGAAAAACCTGAAGGATTTAATAGGTTCGGATTTGGTGAGTTTGGAAATGGATGCCTCTTCTAACGTGGAAGTTTTCAAAAAGCTTGATTTTGTTAACGACTTTAGAAAATACGATGATTTTGTTACGTTGAAGATGGAAAGGGGCGACTTGAGAATACCTGCGATAATGGAGGTTGCGAAGAGAGAGGGCATAGAGATAAAATCGGTGAATTTGAGGAAGCCGAGCCTTGAGGATGTGTTCTTGCATTTCACGGGGAGGAGGATAAGGGAGTAAATTTCCCGATATTCATCGTGTATCAACCCGAAATGTTCTGTTTTTCAATTTGAGCATTCTTAAAGAAGGCATGAACTATTTTTAGTTCTACGTTTTTCATTACCACACTGAAAAAGTGAAGCCTCTCTTTGTAATTTCCTCTATATTTATCTATGTGGGTATGAAGTGTTCCTATATTAATGAAAATGCCAAGCGGATACTCTAATTCTTTAAACATAACGTCTAACTTATAAAAATCCTCTCCTGCTTTCTTTAATGTTGCGTTCTTCTTGAATGCAAATACAACAAAGTTGTTTTTAGATGTATTGGCCAATCCACTGATTTCTGTAGGTATATGCACTATAAGATCTGGTCGTTGTCCAGTTCCGTGTTCATTCAGTCTCTTTTGATATTCCTCTTCGAGGATTGCATCATCTGGAAATATTCCCTTATTATCCATAACCTCATACATAGCACAGGCAAATCGACCTTGATATCCTCTCTCTGTTTTAAAGAAACGTGGATTGTTCACTTTCTTCAATGCTTCAATTATAATCTCAATTACAGCATTTGTGTCCATTATACTACCTCTCTTTTTCTCCCCGTCTGCGCCACACTCAGACTGAAAGTCCGAGTATCCGTTTGAGACTTATTCTTTTTTTGATGAACCCCAGAAAGTTGCAAATTGTATTAACGATATATAAAAGCTTTTCGATTCAGTTAATAAAATAAGTAGTAAGGGATAAAGAAAATGACAATAAGCTGGCAGGCAATCTACGTGCTGTGGCTCAGAGAGATGAAAGGGATGTGGAGAACAAAGAGCAGGGTTGTTGGTGCATTAGGGATGCCGGTATTCTTCCTCGCATTTCTGGGCTTAGGTTTTGGGCACGCATCCATCCCGGGAATACCGGCGGGTATAAACTATATCGAGTTTCTCACACCCGGGATAATAGGAATGACCATACTTTTCAGTTCGATGTTCGCAGGCATTTCCGTTCTCTGGGATAAGGAGTTTGGATTTCTCAAGGAGGTGATGGTGGCACCGGTATCGAGACTTTCCATCGTCCTGGGCAGGATAGCAGGAGGCAGTACCGTTTCCGTAATGCAGGGTATTTTAATCTTAGCGTTAAGCACGTTGCCTTTGCTGGGCTTTAAAATCACCGGTCTGATTCCCGTTATCCTCGCGGTGGGGTTCATGTGTTTAATTTCAGTTACTTTTATCGGGTTGGGCTTGATCTTCGCTTCGCGGATGCGCGACATGCAGGGTTTTTCATTGATAGTAAACTTCGTTATGTTCCCTATCTTTTTACTCTCCGGTGCTTTGTTCCCGGTAAAAGCATTGCCCTCCTGGCTGGTTCCGGTTTGTTATGCTAATCCGTTAACGTATGGCGTGGATGGTTTAAGAGGTGTTTTACTCGGTGCAGGAGCTTCAGGATTTTCCGTATTGCTCGATTTTTTTGTGGTTTTCGCAGTTTCTATTGGAATGGTGTGCGTAGGTTCTTATTTATTCGAGAGCACGGAGGTGGAAAGATGAGCCTATTTGTTAAATTCCACCGCAGAGCACACAGAAGATAGCGGTTTAGCGGTTTAGCGGTTTAGAGGTTTGGATATTTAGCTAACGAACTGAACCGCTAATAAACAAAGCCTCTAATTTCGCACTCTCCGCGGTGATAAATCGGTTGATTTTTAGACTGTGCGTGCCCTTTTCCTCACTCAGAACTTTTCTCTGAAACACCTGCTTCTTCAAATGTAGCCATCTCACGCAGTACATTACATGACGCATCCACGAGGCTTATTCCCAATGCTGCTCCCGTGCCTTCCCCAAGCCGCATATTCAGATTGAATAACGGTTCGAGTCCGATGTAATCCAAAATAGCTTGATGACCTGACTCAACGGATAGATGCGATGCAATGAGATAATCCTTTAACTTCGGACTGATTTCGTATGCGATAAGTGCTGCGGCACCCGAAATGAAACCATCAACGACAACGGGAATTCGGTGGGATGCCGCAGCGAGCATCACGCCTGCCATGCCGCCTATCTCAAACCCGCCTAATTTCGCTAATATGTCTATTGCGTCATCTCTATCGGGTTTATTAACCTCTAAAGCATTTTTTATCGTCTCCACCTTTATCTTTAACCCCGCGTCATCCAGACCCGTTCCACGCCCGGTTACGAGTTCAACCGGCTTGTCTGTGATGAACGCGGCAATAGCACTACTGGCTGCTGTATTTCCTATTCCCATGTCACCCACACCCACGATGTCCACGCCGCGCGCTATCTCATTCTCCAGAACGTCTATTCCCGCTTCTATTGTCCTTTTCGCATCGTCATAACTCATTGCCGCGCCTTTTGCCATGTTGGCGGTGCCATAACCGATTTTCTTGTCTATGAACCCTCCTGCGTGCTCTTGCGCGAGTTCAATATCCGCCGCCACGCCCATGTCCACGACCACAACCCGCCCACCGGCATGTCTTGCAAGCACGTTTATTCCCGCACCGCCGCTTAAGAAGTTATAAACCATTTGCAGTGTTACATCTTTAGGATATGCGCTCACGCCTTCGTCTACAATGCCATGGTCACCCGCCATTGTTATTATTACCTTGTCGTTTATCTGGGGCATGTAATTCCCGGTAATGCCGGCGATTTTCACCGAAATGTCTTCCAGAACGCCCAGACTGCCCAGCGGTTTCGTGAGCATATCTTGCCGTGCCCTTGCGGATTCCATTGCTGTTTCGTCTAACGGTTCAATCTTCCCTATGGTTTCTTCTATCCTGTTCATCTTCTTTGTTGTATTGTTGTATAATACTAAAGTATAACTTCCTTCTATTTAAGACACTGATTTACACTGATTTACGCGGACTTATTTAAGTTTGACATAAATGTTGATTTTTATCATCTGTGTTAATCTGCGTTAATCTGTGTCAATAATTTATTTTCTTGCATCGCCCGTCACCTTTGCCTTCACTATTTCTAAATCAAAAGGAGTATTTATATTTATTGCGAGCAGCGGGTCATTGAACACAAGAGGTAAATCCTTTCTCCCCCTGGTAACGATGTTCAAGCCAACTGCAACTAATTTCCGCCCGTCATGTTCAAATACATACGAGGGAACCACATAAGGGGGGATTATATCCTGCGGAACTGCGCCTGTAATACTGGTGCTAGTACGGGTACTATTGCCTCTGCCAAAGTCATTGTGACTGTAAAAATCAATAATTGCATTGATGTGCGCGGGTTTCAGGAAAGCGATGTCGCATGCGACGGATACAAATTCCGGGTAACGTGCAAGCAAATATCGTAAATCCGCATGGTATCCTTTTCCGGGTGTTTCTAATAGCTCATAATCCTGTGATTTGCAATACTCCGCTGTTTTCGGTGTGCTTTTCGATATAGCTACAAGGAATCCTTCTGCCTTTGAGTCTCGTACGTTTTCTACCACTGAATCTATTAGCCGTTTCGGGGTTTCGCTTCTACTTCCACTTCGGTCTATCTTTATCTTTATAAGTGCCTTTTCTTTTCTTTCTCCTAATCTGCTGCTCTTCCCGCCTGCGAGGATTATCGCTATCATTAAAACTTTCTTTACAAAAGAAAAGTTTATCAAGGAAAACATAGTTTTGCTTCGCAAAAAACTTTACCGAGACAAGAAAAGCTACAAAGAGTTTGATAAAATTAGAGCGGTCTTGGCTATACGATAATGATTGCCCATACAAGCAGAGTCGTACATCTTGCGAGTTCGTTTGATGCCCCTATTACGTCCCCGCTTACGCCCACATCGCCGAAATTGCTTTTCGCAATGCGAGAAACGAATAGCGCGACTGCGATGCCCGTAAACACGATAAAGAAACGCAAGGAAAACGCAGTGAAGATTAAAGAGATAAGTATAGCAGATATGAGCGTCACCACGTACCCGTATTTTGAAAACGAGCGAATAAACAAAGCACCCATACCCCTCCCTGCACCTTCTTTTGATTTCCCGGATATCATACAGGTGTTCATGCTTATCTTTGCCGAAACTTCTGCAATTACGAATACCGAAGTGAAATGATAAAATGAGCGTAAATCAAAGCTGTGTGCTGGAGCTGTTTTTGCTAATCCCGCACACACGGTTTCGATGGCGAAAAGGCTTAATAGGATAATAAAAACAGTGGCAAACAATCCCGCTATTCCTATTTTCTCGTCTTTCATCGCTCTTCTCTTGTCTTCCTCAGTTCCTCCTGCCATTACGCCATCGAAGAAATCCGCTAAACCGTCCAGATGCATCAAACCCGTGACAAGGTAAATAGCGAGCAGAACGAGCAAAGCGGCAATCTCGGGTGCTGAACCCGTGCATTCAAAAATGACAAAGGCTACCGCGGCGACGACCAAACCGATTAATAATGCGACGAAAGGGAAGAGATACGTCCTAACTGCTACTTCTTCTATTCTCACGTCTTTTCTTACCGGTATTTGCGTCAGGAAACTGATTATGTCAAGCATTGTTTATCTTTTTCTCTCAACGGGCATTATATATAGCGGATTTTCTTGCTCTCCTGCATTCACGAGTTCTTTTACTCGGTCGTCCATAAATGCGCCTATGACTACCGTTCCGATGTCTAATGAAACAGCCTGCAAATAAACGTTTTGTGCTGCGTGCCCTGCTTCTATATGCACGTATCTAATTCCTCGTTCCCCGTATTTCCTCGTTGTTCGTTCATAAACCGCGGTAAATACGATGTCTATCGCAGCATCGCTTACGCATTCCTGTCCGACAGCTGCATCGGCAAGTTCCGCCCGGATGTCGTCTTCCTTAACTTTTTCCAGTTCGTGTTCTTCCTGGCTGTACTTATAAACGCCTTTGTCAATGCCTTCTACGTCTCCCACAACTACGTATAGCTCAAGGGGATATAGCGCACCGGCAGAGGGTGCCGTTCTTCCTCCCCAGGGTGCGGTGATACCCTGAGCAGCCCACAGTAGCTGCGATACCTCATCGAGGGTTAAGTTCTCGCCTGAATAATCTCTTATTGACCTTCTTTTCGATAATGCCGCCTCTACTGATGTGTTACCCGTATAACCTGGTTCAGGAAGTTTTATCCTTTCTCCTACTTCTGTTTTTTGCATAGGAATTTTGTTTTTGTACTCTTCGAGCTCTGCGGGTTTGTGCATAAAAAAAGGGAGGGATATTAATATTGCTATTGCCGTTACTAATACAACTGCTATTACCCATAAAATTGTGATTTTAGTTGACATAATCAGAAACCCCTTTCGGGGTTTCCGATACCTTCCCCGCTTATTACCAACTCTTTTGCGAAGCAAAACAATTCTTTCTTGGTAAAGCTTCTTTCTTCAGAAAGAAGGTTTTGAAACGCCCTTTCCATTTTTTACAAAACGCTAAACCGCTAAAAACCCAATCTCCGCTGCCTCGGGTCGGTTAACGAAATCACCGTTTTTATGTACCAGTCCACCCGTGTCTTTTCCCATATAAACTCGCCTCCCTCTCGCTCCACCGCTTCCAAAACGAAATAAACCCGGTCGCCTTTTATTTCTATGGCTTCTCCTTCTTCATCCACTTCCATATCATGACCCACGCAAACGTTCTGGTCGCAGAAGAACTGGCATTTGCTATCGTAGAAATAGAAACATCGGAATCTCGGCTTTGTCATGCCCAGCGTCTTCCCTTTCCACGCGTCGGTATGCATGAATTCGCCGCTCTCGGATATCTTTTCCGCAATTGTTATCCGTTCCTCTTCATCCTCTATCGTTCGTAAATGCTCTATTCCATCGCTTTTTAACCGTATGCTATCCGGTCTTTTGTCCTCTTCAGGAAAGAAGTCATCTACTTCCGCTTCTATCACATCCCATCTGTTCAGGTTCATGTTTAGCTTTTCCGGAAAAGGATAGATTCTTTTCAGTTCCCAATATGCATTCGCGGCAATCGCATGGTCCTTTTTGGAACTCAGAATCGTAAACCGAGCCTTGTGAGGTAGAAGTTCTTTGAACTTCCCTTCTTCAAACCACTTCCTTAACGCCCAAACTGTTTTCTTGTCACGCCCCTCCCGTGCAGACTTGAACCGCACCAGACCGATATCACCCTGTAGTTTCTGCACGTACACGTGATAGGGCGCTTTCTGTTTCAGTTTGGTGGAGTTCTCTTTTATCTCCTTCCACGTGAGAGGTCTCGCTTTTTCTTCCAGTATCCGCTCCACCTCCTTTTTGAAGTTATCGTAACTCATAAGCTATCCCCCTCCTGACGTTACTGTTAATCGGACTTGAAATGAAACAAAAAGTTAAAACGCCTAACTTTTCCTCGCTCCCATTGCTATCGCCTCCTCCACCGAGGCCATATCTTTCATTATAAATTCCCGCTCCTTTTCACCCTCCGTGGAGTCAATCGAGTTCCGCAGAATTGGTGCATACTTCTTAAACCGGTCTATTTTCACCGTATAATCCGCTGTATCCTCAACCAGGTTGGTTTCAAATCCTCGTTCCTCGAGCGACTTAATTATTTTATCCCGATCACTAACGCTGTCCACCTCAAACCGGTATTTATCACGGTTGTAATAATCCGCAAACTCCATGAATATCTCCCGGTCGCCGAAGAAATACTTGAAGCACCACAGACTACCGATTCGGAAGATATTAATTCGGTCCCCTTTCGCTTTCGTACCCACATCCGACGTTTGCTCGCTCATTTTTTCTCTTCTCCCCTTTTTTTTCTTATTCTATATTTTTCAATAACTACCAATGTATTATTTATGGTAGAGTATAAATAAGGTTAGAGGGATAGATAAGCTTTTTGATATTTCATCTGTGATGTTTTTTTGTGACCCTTCCTATCCATGATACAGGCATCTTGTTTCCCTCAATCAATACTTTTGCTTGCAAAGCGAACAGTTGATTCCGTTACGACAACAAAGTTGTCAGTAAGCTGGTCAGCGTACAGATCGAACAGGCGTTGCAGTACCGCTATCTTGTTATCCGCTCGTTCGTCTCCCAGACGTAGAAGGATCACACCCCTATGTAGTTTCTTTCCTCGATAGATGAGTTCTCCAAAGTCCTTATCATTCGTAATCAGGATACGGTTCTCCGCATATGCTCTTTGGAGTATGCTGTCATCGTCTGCTCCTCGGGATTGCTCGTACACCGAAAACACGTCATGACGCCATTGACGTAGCCATCGAGCAACTGCAGGACCGGTACATTCATCTACAAGGAACCGCATCTAAACCGCCTCTACCTGCAAGGGCATAAAGGTGGTGCTTTCAAGAGATTCTGTGGCAAATAGTAAGCAAGCAAGAATATCTTCTCTGGTCAACCCTTCATACTCTTTGAGGATTTCTTCTATGTTTGCACCATGAGCTAAAAGACCAAGAATGTACTGCACAGTAAGTCGTGTCCCTCTGATAACCGGTTTCCCAACCACAACCTTGGGGTTTAGTGTGATGCGTTCAAGTAATTGACTATATCCCATTTTTCTTCACCTTTAATATATTATATCGCCCCATTATATTATATAAATCTCCCCCTCTCACCCTCTCCTCACTTCTTTCCTCTGCGCCATCCGATAGCCACATACGACACTCATATACCCGCTCAACTGCTTATCTAGCTCCTCACTGCCCGTATCAACGAGAAGAAACGGCGTTTCACTCAACTTATGCGGCGTTGCAAGCACAATCACGTTCTCTACACCGACCTTTTCTATCACCTTCGCGCTCAACTGCTGATTCCCCCTGCCAAAGACAAAGCCCTGCGCACCAATAGGGCTCACCAATAGTTTTACCGGGGGATTTCCTTCCTTTTTCTTTTCGTTTTCCAGCAATCGCAGCAATTCACGCTCGTTTAAATCCGTACCCACCAACTTCCTGTTCTTCACTGCATCCACGCCAAGCAGCGTCTTCTCTTCGCCCAGACCCAGCAATTCGGCAATTTTGTGCGTGGTCGTCCCCGCACCGAGTATGTAAAGCGAACCGTCAGCCATGAATTCACATGCGAATCTCGCTATCTCCTCCTTCGCTCTTTCTTCACTCACACTTTGAAACAGGCTCTTACCCTGCTGAACCAGAACAGGCTCGTAAGGCGTTTGCGCATATCCAAACACCTTCATTCGCAGCTCGTTTCGCCTGTATGCGTCTTCATCGGTATCCATTACCTCCGCGTCTCGCAGTTCCGCTTTTCCCGCGGCAAAATGCTCGACTATTTTCGCCGCTCCACCGGGACTTATCGCAAATACCGCAGAGTGCATCTTCACACCCGCAGGAATTCCTATCACTGGTATGTCTTTTCCTACTGCGCTGTACACGTCCCTCGCCGTTCCGTCGCCACCGCAGAACAGGAGCAGGTCAACTCCTTCTTCCAGAAACGTCTTACATGCGTTCTTTGTGTCTTCACTCGTGCTGTCCCCCGCAAACGAATACACCACTTCGTATCTCTGCGATTTGTTTATCACCGCGTTTTCGCCCATATCGGCTGAGCACGTGAGGATAACCGAGGAAGTGTCGAGTTCCAGCTCTTGCATGCATTTCTTCGCCCTTTCGCATGCTACGGGTTTTGCACCTCGCTTCAATGCCTCTTCTACCAGTCCGTCCGTCCCTTTTAGTCCTACTGAGCCGCCCAAGCCCGCTATCGGGTTGACGAGGAAACCTATTTTCATGTTTCACGCAGGTTTATGTTTTGAATTTTGAATTTACAATCCTGGTTGTGTTTCAAGATAGGTTAAAATTATAAAAAATCCTAAGGGAAACACCTCCAACATGTTGGATGCAGAGGAGGTGAATCCCAATGGATATTACGGTATCTCTTCAAATAAAAATACATCTGTGGGAAAACTCGATCTCAAGTTACACCGGGTTAAGGATAAAGAAGAAGGGGGAACGGGGATTTTCTTGCCCCCTGGAAGACAGGATAGAATTTGATGGGAAGAAGGTCTATCAGGAAGACATTTCCGTAATCAGCGCTGAACTTGCCACCAAGCTCACCTATCGAGATGCGGTAAAAGAGGGCAAGCAGTTCATAAAAGAGGAAGAAAGGTGCCGTGGAATTCAAATCTTATAGAGCGATTGATGGGAGAAATAGCGAAAAGGACAAAGCATAAGTGGATGAGGTGGACCACCAAAGGTCTGGAGACGATCCTGGACCTCATTCTGATAAGGTACGTATCTGAAGAATCTTACGAGGTATTTAAGTCCAGAATGATGAAAAGTGATAGCTTAAGATTTATAAAGGGTGAGGTGAAAAGTATATCTGCTGGAGGTGAATTTTAACTGATGTTGATACACGACCAACATTTTAGAAGCTCATTTTTTGGTAAACAACTTCCTTATCTCCGCACCAACCGTCTCAACCTGATGCTTCCCTATCTTTTCTCTGCTCGCTTTCAGGAACGGGATACCGCGTTTGTATTCTTCAACCCATTCATTTGCGAATTCACCGCTCTCCACGCGTTTCAGCGTTTCTTTCATCCTCTCCTTTACATCAGGCCCGATTATCTTATGCCCTACTGACCACATTCCATACTCCGCCGTGTTAGAGATAACCTCTGCCATTCGCTTTATCCCGCCCTGCCACACTAAATCCACAATGAGCTTCATCTCGTGCACGCACTCGAAATACGCCATCTCCGGTGGGTAGCCCGCCTCTACTAAAACTTCAAACCCGTTCTTCATTAGTTCTACTAACCCACCGCATAAAACGCACTGCTCACCGAATAAATCCTCGTACGTCTCCTGTTCAAAAGTACATTCTAAGATGCCCGCCTTTGTCCAGTGCATCGCCTTTGTCATCGCCAGCGCAACTTCGCGTGCTTTGCCCGACGGGTTCTGCTTTACGGCAACAAGTCCAGGGACACCAAAACCTTCTAAATATGCCTTCCTTTCCTCGGTTCCCGGCGCCTTCGGTGCAACCATAATAACGTCCACGTCCTCTCCTGGAACAATTCGTTTGAAGCAGATATTAAAGCCATGCGAAAACCCGAGTGTTTTCCCTGCTTTCATGTGCTTCCTTATCTGATTCTCATAAATCTCTGGCTGAATCTCATCGGGAAGCAGGATATGCACAATATCTCCTTTTTCCGCCGCTTTTTCTATCGTCAATACCTCAAAACCGTCCTCTTTTGCCTTTTCCCAGCTCTTTCCTCCTTCTCTCGCACCCACGACCACGTCTATTCCCGAGTCACGCAAGCAGTTTGCCTGTGCATCTCCCTGTGCTCCATACCCAATCACTGCTATTGTTCTACCTCTTAAAATGCTCTCATCTACATCCTCATCATGTAATACGTTCATGCTATCAACTCCAACATGTTGTATTTTAAAAGTAATTTTATTGTTACTTATAAATGTTGCTTTTTTGAATGATTACAATCCTTTTTGTTTCATATATTTATTTTTCTCAGTTTAAAACTTTTTCGAATACCTTTTCACAAAAGGAGAACTCAGGTACCACATTTCTATTTCTCCACGCCTACACCCGTACCCGCACCTATCCCAATCGCCGTAACCCCCGTCCTGAACAACTGCTTCACGCCAAAATGGCGCATCAAATCCACGAACCGGTCTATCTTTTTTGGCTCTTCCGTAAGTTCCAGTGTTACGGAATCTAACACAGCGTCCAATATTTTCGCTCCGTAGGATTCCGCAAGCTGCATTACCTCCGAGCGAGCTTCTGAATCCTTTGCATGCACCTTTAGCAGGCATAAATCGCGGATAATCGCCTCGCTCTCTTTCAAATCCACCACCTTTACCACTTCTATCAGGTTGCTGAGCTGCTTCCTCACCATCTCCAGCTCGCTCTCTGAACCCTCTATCGCCACTGTCATCCTCGATAAACCCTCCTTCTCGCATGGAGAAACCGTAAGCGATGTGATATTGATTCCTCGCTGAGTGAACATGCCCGACATTCGCGTTAGCACCCCCGGATTATTCTCCACCAATAATGAAATTATATGCGCTTGCATCTTTCCGTTCCTATCATTCTCGTTATACTACCACCTGGAGGAATCATGGGCAATACCTTGTCCTCCTTACCTACAATCATATCGAGCACTGCGGGCTTTCCAGACTTAAATGCGTTATTTAATGCGTCTTTCAAATCCTCTGGCTTTTCCACTCGCTCGCCATAGCACCCAAACGCTTCCGCCAGCTTAACAAAATCCGGCGTTATTCCCAGTCCTGTTTGAGCGTATTTCTTATCAAAGAACAGCTCCTGAAACTGCCTTACCATTCCCAGATACCTGTTGTCGAATAGACATACCACGACGGGTATATCATTCTCAACGCAGGTAGCCATGTCCTGACAGGTCATCAAGAAACTTCCGTCCCCTGCTATGTCCACGACTTGTTTATCCGGCGCCGCAATCTTTGCTCCTATCGCTGCCGGGAATCCAAAGCCCATCGTCCCCAGCCCGCCAGAGGATATAAACGTGCGCGGCTTCTTCGTCATGTAATAATGCGCTGCAAACATTTGACACTGCCCCACTTCTGTCGTGACGATTGCATCGTCATCCAGGATTCTGCTGATTTCTTTTATTAATATATCTGATACCGATGCTCCTTCCCTTGATATCTCTTCTACACACGAGTCACATGCCGAGTGCATCTTTTTTATTCGCTTCTCCCATTCGCTCCCGCTTTTCTTCGCTCTCTTTTTCTCCAGCAACTTTAATATCCCCGACAGCGCAAGCTTCACGTCTCCTACTATCGGTATGTCCACCTGCATGTTCTTGTTTATCTCCGCGGTATCTATGTCCACGTGTATTAGCGTGGCATCCGGAGCAAACTGGTCTAATTGCCAGCCCGTGGTTCTATCGCTGAACCTTGTCCCTAAGGCAAGTAGAGCATCGCATTCGTTAATCGCGCGGTTTGCATAGAGCTGTCCATGCATCCCTGCCATGCCCAGACAGAAAGGGTGATTCTCCGGAATAGCTCCTTTACCCATAAGCGTTGTTACTACGGGAGCACCAAGAAAATCCGCTAAATGGCGTAACTCCACCGCAGCATCCGCGCTGATAACGCCTCCGCCTGCCAGTATAAGGGGTCGCTCCGCATTTGCTAAAGTCTCAACAACCCTCTTTATTTGCACTTGATTCGGCTTTATATTCGGTTTATAGCCCGCAAAGGTCTCCTTCGGATGTAAATCCACCTTTGCCTCACCGGCTAATATGTCCGTTGGCAGGTCAACCAGAACCACCCCCTTTCTCCCGGTATTGGCGATATAAAAAGCATTGTGGATGACCTTAGGTAAATCTTCCGTTCGCTTTACGAGGAAATTATGTTTTGTAATGGGCATAGTGATGGTGAAAGTGCTGGATTCCTGGAATGCATTACTTCCTATTACAGAGGTTGGCACTTGTCCCGTTAATGCCACCACAGGCGAAGAATCCATGTTTGCATTCGCCAGTCCCGTAACGAGGTTTGTGGCGCCGGGACCCGAAGTGGCGATGCAAACGCCTGCTTTCCCGGACACACGTGCATAGCCGTCAGCGGCGTGCGCCGCACATTGCTCATGTCTCATCAATATGTGCCTTATCGCCTCTTCCTTGTACAGCACATCGTACAAGTCTAACAGAGCCCCCCCTGGTATTCCAAAGGCTACTTCCGCTCCTTCGGTCTTCAACTCCTCTACTACTATTTCCGCACCACTTAGCTTCTGTTTTGCCATTTTTCCCTGATTTTCCCCACGCCTATTAATTTATATTTGTGATCCCTTAGCTCAAATTATCTCTTTTAAATATAGTGCTTGCTGGATATTTAAATCCTTTACCCTTTAGGATAAAAATAAAAATACTGAGCATGAATTGAATCCAACACCTGTACTTTTCTCGCTTTGCTATCCCTTCTGGTGTAATTGACGATATGAAAAACCTTCTTTTGAATCCATTGCCATAAG
>JAGGZZ010000228.1 GCA_021161765.1 Candidatus Methanophagales archaeon
GGTATTCAACGAGAAGACAGGAAAGGGCTTTTTGCTGCGATAAAAGACGAGAAGAACAACCGCCATTTCTGGCTGTTCTATGATATAGAAAGAAATACCATTTTAGACCGGAAGCTTGAGGTCATCAAGCTTATTCGATGCCATGAGCATGAGAAAAGGGTTGAGCCGGATTTTGACGTGTATGCAATTCTGGAAAAGCTGAAAAAACGTATTGTTAACCAAACGAAAGCGGTAAAGCATATGATTTCCGTTTTACCAAATCCACAAAACCACGTTATGAATTGGCTGCAGGCATTGCCCCCTTCAGAGGAGAGGAAGCAGCTTATTGAGTATTTTTCAAAGCCCTTGAGTGGATTGCAGATTAGGGAACTAAGGCGGCTGTGGCGAGAAGAAAGAGAAAGTAGCGTAGAAAAACTTCTTGCTATTTTACATCGGTTTGCTGAGGCGCATCCTCACGCCACTGAAGTTCAATCTTCTTCTATTTCCGAAATCTCGGAAGAGGACCTTCAACTTGTTGGGTGGATTGCAAGGGTGTAAGAGGAAAAACAAAACAATACAAACCGTTCATGCTTTAATAAGAATCACTTCACTATTGAGGGAAAATGAAAGAAAGAAGAAAGGGAGGGAGGAAACGAAACCATGCAGTGGGAAAACGAAAAAGAAGAAAAGATAGAAGCTTTAGATTCGTGGATAGAATCAACCGAAGAGGAGTTAGAATTCGCAGAAACGATACACGAGATTTTAGAAAATTCAAGTACCAAAGAAGAATTTCTCAGGTTAGCAAAAGCAAAACTTTGGGAATACAAAAATCCCTGGATTGAAGACACACTTCAATCCATTCTCAATCTTGCCATCGATTAGATCCGTTTTGGCTCAAAAGATTGCGATTTATTAGAGAAAAAAATATTGTGGCCTATAAAACTCGTAATGTCAGGATATAAAGTACAACCTCCTTCTATTTGAGACACGGATTTTTTCTTTTTTTCTTGGGCTGGCTGCTGGCATATTTTTAACGGCACTGCTCGTTTCATCTTGTCTGTGTTAATCTGCGTTAATCTGTGTCTCTATCGACTTATGAAAAAGCAAAGATCAAGAAGCCGGAATCGTTTTTCTTCTCTCTGATTTCTGGTCTTGTGTTAATCCTGTGAAATCTCGTGGTTTTTACATTTTATACCTACTGACCACCATGATATTCCTGAATAGACTTCACCTCTACATTCCCTCGTTTCACCGTCTCTATTCCGGCGACAGTCGCCATCGCAGCAGCAGTAGTGGTAATATAAGGGATTTTGTGCTGTATAGCGGTTTTCCTGATATAGCTATCGGCATATTTACCTTTCCTGCCTGTCGGCGTATTGATTACCATTTGTATCCTTCCATTGCGAATATCATCAGTTATATCGGGGCGACCTTCGTGCAGCTTTAGCGCTAAGTCCGATTCTATGCCATTCATATCCAAAAACGCCTTCGTACCCTTTGTTGCAAGTATCCTGAACCCTAACTTTTTAAGTCCGGCTGCTATCGCAAGAATATCTTGCCTCTCCTTACCAGCAGCAGAAATCAGCACTGTTCCTTCAGTGGGTAATTTCATACCTGCTGCTTCCTGCGCCTTGTAAAACGCCACTCCAAAGGAAGGTGCAATACCCATCACTTCCCCTGTTGATTTCATCTCGGGTCCCAGCACGGGGTCAACATCAGGAAACATATTAAAAGGAAATACCGCTTCCTTCACACCAAAATAAGGAATTTCTTTTTTACTCGAATCCAAATTGACCATATCTTTTAACTTCTTACTTAGCATCACCTTCGTTGCTATTTTGGCTATCGGAACGCCTGTAACCTTGCTTACTAACGGAACGGTTCGTGAAGCGCGGGGATTTGCTTCTAATATATATACCTTACCATTTGCGATTGCGTATTGAATGTTCATAAGTCCAACGACCTCAAGCGCATCGGCAATTTTATTTGTGTACTCCTCTATTTTAGCGAGATTACCTTTTGAAATATTGCGTGGTGGAATCACGCAGGCACTATCTCCGGAATGAACCCCGGCAAGCTCTATATGTTCCATTACCGCAGCAATATACACGTCGGAACCATCAGCAATCGCATCTACTTCGGTTTCAATAGCGTGCTCCAGGAACTTATCAATTAACATCGGATATTCCGGGCTAACCTCTACCGCTGCTTTTGCATAATCCAAAAGCATTTTCTCGTCATACACAACTTCCATGCCCCTTCCACCAAGCACAAAAGAAGGTCGCACCATCACCGGAAAACCTATTTTCCTTCCAACAGCAAGCGCTTCCTCTACCGAACGCGCAGTGCCGCTTTCTGGCTGTGGAATCTCAAGCTTTGTTATCACCTCTTTGAACAGCTCCCTATCCTCAGCCAGATGAATGCTATCGGGACTCGTGCCCAGAATCTTTACGCCTGCTTCGTGAAGTTCCCTCGCTATATTCAGTGGAGTCTGCCCGCCAAACTGCACGATTACGCCTTCAGGTTTCTCTTTCTCGTAGATGCTCAATACATCCTCGACTGTCAGGGGTTCAAAGTAGAGTTTGTCCGAGGTATCATAATCGGTGGAGACCGTTTCGGGATTGCAATTGACCATTACCGACTCAAGCCCCTCTTCTCGTAATGCAAAAGCAGCATGCACGCAGGTATAATCAAACTCAATGCCCTGACCTATGCGGTTAGGTCCACCGCCTAAGATCATTACCTTCTGCTTTGGCGACACGCCGACCGAATCTTCAGCATTGTAGGTTGAGTAGTAGTATGCGGCATCAGCACCGCTTACCGGCACAGGGGCATAAGCTTCCTTCTTTCCTGCATTGAGACGCTGTGTGCGTATCTGCTGTTCTGTCTTGTCCAGCAGTTGTGCAAGGTATCTGTCGGAAAATCCGTTTTCTTTTGCACTTTTAAGCTTTTCGTCTGGCAGCTCCTTACCGTAGAACTTCTTTAGCTCGTCCTCGAATTTTACCAGCTCTTGCATCTGGCTGATAAACCATCTGCCGATTTTTGTGAGCTGATAAAGTTCTTCAACCGTCATTCCTTTGCGCAATGCTTCATACATCAAGAATATGCGCTCACTCGAAGGATAGACCAATTTTGCCTTTAACTCCGGGAGTGAAAGCGATGCAAAATCATTTGCACCGCCAACGCCGTATCTTCTGATCTCAAGAGAGCGAATGGCTTTTTGAAACGCTTCCTTGAAATTCTTACCGATGCTCATCACTTCACCCACCGCTTTCATCTGCGTTCCCAGTATGTCGCGGGTCTGCGGGAACTTCTCAAATGCCCATCTCGCAAACTTTACCACTACATAATCCCCACCTGGCGTATATTTGTCAAGTGTGCCCTCCTTCCAGTAGGGGAGTTCGTCAAGGGTTATACCAGCAGCGAGTTTCGCTGATATACGCGCGATAGGGAAACCGGTAGCTTTTGATGCTAATGCCGAGGAACGAGAAGTACGTGGGTTGATCTCAATAACCACGACTCTGTCATCTTCGAGGTTATGTGCAAATTGTATGTTCGTTCCGCCCAATACACCGATGGCATCAACAATCCGGTAAGAGAGTTCCTGCAACTTTAGCTGCAATTTTTCCCCAATCGTCAGCATCGGCGCTACACAAAAGCTATCGCCGGTGTGCACGCCCATGGGGTCAACATTTTCGATAAAACAAACAGTAATCTTGTTACCCTTTTTATCCCTGATTACTTCGAGTTCAAGTTCTTCCCAGCCTAAAACGGATTCTTCTACGAGCACTTGCCCTATCAAGCTTACGGAGATGCCTCTGGCAACAATTGTCCTCAGTTCTTCCACGTTGTATGCAATCCCCCCACCGGTTCCACCTAAGGTGTAAGCAGGTCTGATGACCACCGGGTAACCCAATTCCTGCGCTATCTTCTCCGCTTCCGCGACAGAATAAGCAGGCGAGCTCCTTGGCATTGGGATACCAAGTTCGGCCATAGTTTCTTTGAATGCAATCCGGTCTTCACCGCGTTCAATTGCATCAGCCTCTACGCCTATTAACTCGACCCCATATTTAGCCAGTATTCCTCTTTTGCTGAGTTCAGCAGAAAGATTTAGCCCTGTCTGACCGCCAAGGTTGGGCAGCAAAGCATCTGGCCTTTCCTTTGCTATTATCTTCTCCACGTTCTCTACGGTGAGCGGTTCAATGTATGTCCTGTCAGCCATTCCCGGGTCGGTCATGATGGTAGCGGGATTGGAATTCACCAAAACGACCTCATAGCCTTCTTCTTTTAACGCCTTGCATGCCTGCGTCCCCGAATAATCAAATTCACATGCCTGACCAATGATAATAGGTCCAGAGCCTATTACCAGCACTCTTTTGATGTTTTCGTCTTTTGGCATATTCCTTATTTCTTATTCATTTATTATCATAAAAACACATTACACACATCATCTGAAAAATTTCCGTCTTATCCTCACGGTTACCAAAGTGATTAAATATTTATATATGGATAAACATAGTGTTAAAGACAATGGATTTGAAGTATCCTCTCCAAAATGATTGGTAATGCACTGAAGACATACTACACCCCGGAGTTATCCCCAAGTCAGACA
>JAGGZZ010000213.1 GCA_021161765.1 Candidatus Methanophagales archaeon
ATTTGCAAGACAGACGTAAAGATGTTCCATGCGGGGCATCGTGACCTCGAACTGCCACGTGTGCCCGGGCATGAAGTTGCGGGGACAATCGTTGAAGTTGGAAAAGAAGTTGCTGAAGAGTTCAAAGTGGGTGACCGAGTGCAAGTAGCCCCTGGGCTTCCCTGCGGAAGTTGCCCCTTCTGCATACGTGGCATTCCCAATATGTGCGATAAAATGAAGATAATAGGCTTTCATCATGATGGCGGATTCGCTGAATATATGCTCGTTCCCGCAAATGGCGTTCAAAATGGATGCGTGAATAAGCTACCGCCGTCTTTATCCTTTGAAAAGGCTTCTCTCGCAGAACCCATCGCCTGTTGCATCAATGCGCTGGAACTTTGCCGTGTAGAACCCGGTGACGCAGTGGCAATCTTTGGAGCGGGTCCAATCGGCCATTTATGTGTGCGGCTTGCTCGGCTCTTTGGAGCAGCAAAAATAGCCGTTATTGAAAATTCACCACAAAGAATCGAATTTGCTGAAAAGAATCACTTAGCCGATGTTATTATAGATTCAAGTGACATTGGCTCTGACCCTGTGGAAGCAATAAGAGAAGAAACAAATAGTAACGGAGTGGATGTGGTTATTCCCGCCTGTTCTACTCCAGAAGTTCCTGTTCAAGGCATTAAAATGCTCAATAAACGAGGAAGAATCGTATTTTTCTCGGGTCTGCCATACGGGCATGAAAATGTCTCCCTCGACCACAACCAGATACATTATAAAGAGATTCAAATATTCGGTGCTTATGGTTGCACTTCCGAGCAAAATAGAGAAGCGGTGAGGATGTTATCCACAGGGAGACTAAATGTGAAGTATTTGATCACGCATCGAATCTCTTTGGATGAGTTAATCACCGGTTTTGAAATGGTAGATATGCATGATGCGATGGAAGTTGTAGTGAAGTGAAAGCATGCTATTTATAGGCATTCCGAAAACAAATTGCAAAACCACGAGATTTCACAAGATTAACCCCCAGACCAGAGATCAGAGAGAGAAAACGATTTAGACTTCTTGATCTCTGCTTTTTCTCGTGAAAATCTGTGTAATCTTGTGGTTACTTTTTGGAATGACTATATACTACTCTTTGAATACTTGCCTCGCAATTTTAAGCACTTCCTCTTCATTCTTAACCGTCAATGCACCTTTGGCTTTCAATGCGATGAATCGTTTAGTTGCTTCGCCATTTGTAAAATCCCTCTTCTCGATGTTTGTAGCCTCAAACACTACCAACGCCTTCTTTCTTTTCAATGCCGCCTCAGCCACTTCAAGATTCTTTAAATTACCAGCACCAAAAGGGATATTGCATAATACGACCATATTCGCTTTATCCGCCAGCGTTAAATGCGCTTGAAAAGCTTCTTGCGTTATCGGAGAGAAAGGAGCTTCTGTTACTACGGGGATGTTCAAGAGCTTAGCAACTTCGTAGTCGGTATCCAGCAGATTAACCACACCCGCAGTCACGCGGTAGCCTTTCGCAGCGAGCACGTGCATTAGCGAGGCGCCCTCACCACCACCGCAGATGAGGTGTATTACTAGAACTTCGTTTTTAGCTTGATGTTTTAACGGAGATGGCACAGGGGACGGGGACACATAGCACTGGTTAGTTAATGCGTGCTTTTTAACAATAACGGCAGCACCAAAGGTATTCTTAATGTTTTCAGCCGTTAGTACCTGCGTTTGTGTGCCCAACGCGATAATTTTTCCGTTATGCAGCAGTACTAAGCGGTCGCAATATCGAGCAGCTAAATTGAGGTCATGGATAACGGCAATAACAATCAGCTTTTCCTCTGCGGTCAATCGTTTTAGAAGTTCCATTATTTCTATTTGATACTTGATATCGAGGTGAGAGGTAGGCTCATCTAAAAGCAATACCTTGGGCTCCTGCGTAAGTGCTCTTGCTATTATAACCAGCTGTCGCTCACCACCGCTCAACTCGGTAATCGGTCTTTCCGCGAGCCGCCAGCAGTTGGTAAGTTCCATACTCCTCCTCGCTATTTCTATGTCTTTTTCACTCTCCAGCTCTAACCTACCAAGATGCGGATTCCTGCCTATAAGCACGATATCAAGGGCAGAAAAGTCAAAATTTATCGCTGTGTCCTGTGGCACGCTAGCGAAATTCCTCGAAAATTCCTTGTCTTTCATTCCCTGCACGTCCCTGCCCTCTAATAATATTGTCCCTACTTTGGGTTTCAGGATGCGACTGATTGTTCGCAGCAAAGTTGTCTTTCCCGAACCGTTCGGACCGATGATACCCATGAGTTCGCCGTGAGATGCACTAAAATCAATGCTATCCAGTATTTTCGTGCTCCCGTAATGCGCATCCACATCTTTTATCTCTAAGGACATTTTACCGGTTATTTTTTCTTGTGAGGCGATTACTACACATAATACTTGCCTCCTTTTCGTTTCTTAAGCAGATAAATAAAGAAGGGAGCGCCGAAGAATGCGGTGATTATCCCTACGGGCATTTCGCCTAATACTCGTGCCAACGCATCAGTCCACATCAGGAAGACCCCGCCTACCAATGCAGAAGCGGGAAACAGAATCCGATGGTCAGGTCCAACGAGGATTCTCGTGATATGCGGGATTATCAAGCCCACGAATCCTATTGTTCCCGCAAAAGATACCGCAGCAGCGGTGATGAACGCCGAAAGAATCAGCAGGATTTTCTTCGCTGCCTCTACATTTATACCCAGTGTCTGCGCCGATTCTTCACCGAGCAGCATTGCGTTCAGGTCCTTTGCAAACATATAAATCAGAAAGAAGCAAACAAATATCGGCAAAATTGCTATTTTTACCTGTGCCCAACTGGCGAGCCAGAATCCGCCCATCAACCAGAAAAAAATGCCTGCTAAGTCATGACTGACTCGATACATCATAAAAGATAAAACAGCGCTTAGGAATAACGAGACCGCTATTCCTGTGAGTAATAACGTATCTACGGCTATTCGTCCTCCTGTTTGCGCAATGGTATAAACCAAAAAAGTGGCGAACACGGCGCCCAGGAACGCCATGAACGGAGTGGTGTAAACCGAGAAGAAATGCGGGAGTACAGTTATCGAGAGTGCAGCGCCAACCGCGGCTCCGGATGCTATTCCTATTATGTACGGGTCTGCCATCGGGTTTTTAAATAGTCCCTGCAGCGTTGTCCCCGCGGTTGCCAGTGCGAGACCGACCAATAATCCGAGAAATATCCGCGGCAGTCTTATCTGAAAAATTATTACTTCATACTTATGCGGGATAGAAGAAGCCGCCCAGAGATGGAGTTTGGTGCCTATCAAGGCGACAATGTCCAGTGGCGGCACGTAAACAGGACCGATTGCCGTTGTCAGCACAATGCTCACGCATAAAATCGCAACTAAGTAAATCATAACCATTTTCCAGTGGATAAACTTATTGAAATATGCTGTTTTTGGCTTTACCCTCATTGTTCTTGTTTATAACGTATAACCCCCTTCTATTTAAGACACGGATTGATTTATACTGATTTACGCAACACTTTTTCTTTTTCAAAAAAAGAAAACCTGTGCTAAAAGAAAAACTATGGCGATATATTTTTAGTCAAGGTTTTTACTAAGCCCTTTCAGGGCTTGCGGGGAGCGTGGGCAGAGCCCACGAGCGTTAATCGGTGTCTATAATTTGTTTTCTGTTTTTTTTATCTTGACTTTTTTGGTAGAATTTCGATAAATTTCGCCTTCCTCGGTGTTTCCCGTATCTCATTTATCTCTGAATACAATGGGTGATAGGACACCACATACAGGTGCTTCATCGCTCTCGATACCGCATCAATTAAATCTTCCTTCCGGGGCTCTTCAAACTTCACTCCCTCCATTGGTATCCAGGGCTCGATGAAGAGTGAAATGGAAGGGTCTATCTGCGAGATAAAAATCGCCAGTTCTTCTATGTCCGCTGGGTCATTTATTCCGGGAAGCAGAATCGTCTCTATCTGAAGTCTAAAATAAGCATCTTCCATTGCTGC
This sequence comes from Candidatus Methanophagales archaeon, assembly GCA_021161765.1. Classification (GTDB taxonomy): domain Archaea; phylum Halobacteriota; class Syntropharchaeia; order Alkanophagales; family Methanospirareceae; genus QEXZ01. The sequence goes on from JAGGZZ010000213.1 coordinate 4,016, forward strand.
CAGATTCTTTATCGTATTCAGTACCTCCTCGTTGCTTCTTTTTGTGTAATAAAGATGCTTTTTCCTATCGAAAGCTTTTACACCGACAATAACTTCGTTTACTCCTGCTTCTTTCATTTCTATCCCATATCGCTCTCCTTTTTTCCTCCCTTTTTCCTTAACCCCTATGGGGC
>JAGGZZ010000147.1 GCA_021161765.1 Candidatus Methanophagales archaeon
ACCCAAGCACGTTCCCCTTCTTTATATTCCCGCTTTTTATCCTCTCTACCGTACTGCTCTTCAGTTTTATGCTGCCCGAAACGGTCGCTACTCGCTCGACATCCCTTTTCTTGCTTATGTCTATCATAGCCATGCTCATGTCGGGTCGCTGCATTGTTCTGTTGAAATTATTCTATTCTATTCTTTCGTTTTAGATTTTGATGATTCTATGGTCTCTGATTTAAGCGGGCCAGACACCGTAATATATCTCCAGTCCCAGTATCATTACACCAATAAACACGCCTATGAGCAGTACAGCCTTTGGGGAGAATTTTACGGCGGATTCCTCAACATCGTAATACCGCATCAACCCGGCAGAGGACATAAGCCCTCGCTCTTCGCCTCCCCCTTTCCTTCTTCCTTCCTTTTTCGCCTTTTTCGATGCCTTCCTTTTTGCCATGTTCTATTAATGTTTGTTTATTTTAATAAAATAAAGTCAATCCGAAAAGTATTAACCACAAGATTACACAACACTTTTTCTTTTCTGTAAAAAGAAAACCTGTGCTAAAAGAAAAACAAATTATTATGTTCTTTTGGTAAAGCTTTTCTTTCTAAGAAAAGGCTTCTCGTGAAATCTCGTGGTTTACCTGACATTGTCTACTTGATTATCACCACTTTCGTGCCATTCACATCGAGAATATCCCCCGCACTTTTACTTTCGTCTGTACTCCCGCATACTTCCACGTTCGTTGCCGTTGCATTCTCTATGTCTTCGGTCTCTAAACTTTCCATATCCGTGTATATCTCTATTTTACCCAGAGGTGCATTTAGCGCAATACCGCGTTCAGACTTATAATTTCTAACTGCCCGGGCAATACCCGCGATTAACTCACCTTCTCGCTCCGCTTCCTGGTTAATCACGTCCTGCGCTACTTCCAGCTCCGGCCATTTCTCCTTATGTACGCTCTTTTCATCCTCTTCTTTCGCACTCGTGATGTATGAATGCATCTCATCGGCAAAAAAAGGAATGAAAGGCGCAAGAAGTATGGAAAGCGTCTTCATCGTCTCGTACAACGCATATTTAGCCGATTCTTTTCCTTCCTCCCCTGAGTTCGACCGTCCGTATAATCTCAACTTCACCAGTTCTATGTAATCGTCTGCAAGCACGTTCCATGCGAACGTCCTGATGCTTTTCATCGCCTCATCGAACTTGAAAAGTTCCATCGAATCCGTCACCGACAGAATGAGCCTGTTCAGTTTTGTGAGCATCCATGTATCAACAACTCGCAGATTCATTTCTTCTTTTTCTTTGGTAAAGCTTTCTTCTAAGCCATAATCGGCTATGTGAATCATAGAGAATCTGAGAATATTCCACAGTTTCTGCATGAATTTACTCGCTGCTACTATGTCCTTCCACCGGAATTGCACGTCTGAGCCCACGGCACCGCCAATTGCCGCCCACTGCCGGAATACGTCTGCACCGTGTTTTTCAATTACCTCATTCGGTGAAACGGTATTACTCCGGGATTTACTCATTTTATACCCGTCTTCTCCTAATACCATTCCGTTTATCAAGATGGTGCGCCAGGGTATTTTTCCGGTAAGGGCGATAGCGCGGAGAATGGAGTAAAAGGCCCATGTTCTTATGATGTCGTGCCCTTGTGGTCGCAGTTCAACGGGTTCATACGGGATTCCTGCTGAGTCGTTAAGGTCGTAGCCCGCAGCCCAGAGCGCAGTCAGCGAGGAATCCATCCATGTGTCTAACACGTCTTTCTCACCTTCAAATTCCGTTCCACCACAATTAATACAGGGCGAATTCGGGCTTGTTGCCAGCGGGTCCACCGGTACTTCATCTTCAGCGACTACCTTCACGGCACCGCATTTTTTGCAGTACCAAACCGGGATAGGCACGCTGAAAATCCGCTGGCGCGATATGCACCAGTCCCAGTCCATAGATTCAACCCAATTTTCCAGTCGAATGCGGAAATGCTCAGGATACCAGTTTATTTCCCTTGCTGCATTTATTATCTCCTCCTTCTGCACACGTACAAACCATTGCTTTGCGGAAATAATCTCTATGGGCGTTTTACACCTCCAGCACACGCCCACACTTTGTTTTAGGCTCTCCCGCCTCTTGAGCAGTCCCTTAGCATTTAAATCATCTATCATCTTACGTTTGCATTCCTTTACGGTTAGTCCCGCGTAACCGCTCGCAACGTCTGTCATTCGCCCTCGTTCGTCTATTGACGTTTTTAGTGGTAAATTATGCAGTTTCCACCATCTCACGTCCTGCCGGTCCCCAAACGTGCATATCATTACTACGCCGGTACCAAATGCGGGGTCAACGCTTTCGTCGGCATATACGTTCACGCAATAGTCGAATATCGGCACTCGCAGCTCTTTACCCACGATGGTCTTGTAGCGGTCGTCATCGGGATGCACCGCCACGGCAACGCAACTCGCCAGCAGTTCCGGTCTCGTGGTGGCGATTTCCACATATTCCCCTTCTTTTCCGCCATCAACCTTCTGGAACAGGATGTAATTCAAATAGGCGTTTCTATCTTCGTATTCTACCTCTGCAAAGGAGATAGCGGTTTCGCATCGGGGGCACCAGTTCACAGGATGCTCTGCCTGGTATATCAACCCGTCACGATACATTTTCGCGAATGAAAGTTGTGTATACCGTTTATATTGTTCGTCCATCGTAACGAACTCTTTACTCCAGTCTATGGACATGCCAAGCCGCTTCATCATGCCCTTCATTTGCTCTATGTTTTTCACAGTGAGCTGCCGGCAAAGCTCTCTGAACTCATGCGTGCTTATCTGATGGCGGGATATGCCATGTATCTCTTCTACCTTTACTTCTGTCGGCAGTCCATGACAGTCCCACCCCTGAGGGAACATCACGTTGTAACCTCGCATTCTCTTGTAGCGTGCGATAAAATCGATGTAGCACCAGTTTAATGCATTACCTACGTGGAAATCCCCGGTAGGGTACGGTGGGGGCGTATCTATAACATAAGACGGCTTGTCCGAAGACGCCTCGAAATAGTATATCGAATCGTCCACTTTCTCCTGCCACTTCTTCTCTATTATCTCCGGGTTGTATGTCTTTTCCATTTTCATACGCTCTTTGATTCTCTTTTATTAGATTACTTTATTTGCTTTTAATTAAATATCCTATTATATTTTTAAGAGCTAAAAGTATTAGGAGCAGATTAAAATGCCAAAAGCCACGAATCTAATTGAAGCATACAACAACTTCGTTGTGGAGCCGCTCAAGACAGAAGAGGAGTTCAGGGATTTTTATGTCGAGAGACCAAATGGCGCACCATCTCCGATAGAAGAACTGAACTTTTCAGCTTGACTGCGGTTGAGTATGAGGATGAAGAGGGAAGGTGGTGCGATATAAACCCATTATTGATGCCGTTGGTAGAGAAATGGAAGAAAGCTTAATGGAAGGCGTAGACGAAATAGACACGATAATAGCAGAGCTTGAGATTTCAAAAGGTAAGGGGAACTTAATACTGTGCGTGGTTAATTCGCCTGCTTATAGAGATAAAATTATCCAGACTTTGCGAGGGAGATTCTTATCAAAAGTAATTCATGTGGAAAATGGTGAGCAAATTATCCGCAATTTGAAAGAACGGAATTTCAAGGGAGCAGATATTTTAATCTGGGTTATGCCCGAAGAGCCGACAGAAGATTTACTTAACGCACTGAATAATTTCAGGGAGTTGTTCTATGAAGCGAAGATACCTACTCTTGTATTTTATAACCTGGTATTTTCTGAAAGCGTGATAAGCTCAGCACCAGACTTCTGGCGATATAGAGGGAACTATTACGAATTGGAAGAAGCGGAAAGAGGAATGGCTTTTGAGGCACTTGAAAGTTTAGCTACTTCTTTGTCTTATCAGGACAAGGAGGACTTGCTGAGAAGGAAGAGGATAAGCGAATATCTACTCGAAAAAATCAGGGATAAGGAAGAAAAACCCAAAATTTTGAGCGAATTGGGAGTTATATTCTATCATTTAGGAGAACTTGAGAAGGCGTTGGAATATTATGAGAAGGCATTGAAAATTTTCAAAGAAATGGGGAGCAGAATAGAGACAGCCCAAACTTTGATGAATATTGGCGCTGTTTTTCTCATGAAGGGCGATAAAGAGCGTGCGGTTGATTATTATCTGGAGGCAGAGAGTCTTGCCGTGGGGAGTTCAGTTTTTGAAAAAGGCAATAAAATGGTAAAATTATTAAAAGAGAAGCAAAATGCGAAATATGCTCAACAAACCACAAAAGGAATATAAGCAGTGCATCGTAATCAGAGAAGACCTGAAGCTGTCAAAGGGCAAAGCCGCCGTTCAAGTCGCTCATGCTTCGATATTAAGCTATGAACTCGCTGCGGTGCGGAATAGGAAGAACTGGCGGGCACAAGGGCAGAAGAAGGTCGTGCTGAAGGTGAATAGCCTCGACGAGATATATGAATTAGAAAAGGAAGCGAAGAAGCTTGGACTGCCTTTTGCTATCGTGGAAGATGCGGGTCTGACGGAAATACCGCCGGGAACGGTGACTGCAATAGGAATAGGACCCGCGAATGCAGAAGAAGTGGATAAGGTTACGAAGGATTTGCAACTATTGTAACAAACTTTCTTTCAAAAAGAAAGTTTGAGCAAAGAAACCGATATCTTTTGCTTTAAAAATTTAAAAATTACTTTTGGAATATCACAAAAATGAAGCTGTATCGGCTTATTGCTTCTGAGGCAGGACCGACGAAACTGTTTGTCGGCGGTCTGCACGGAAAAGAAGGTTTGTACACGGCACCTATTCTTGAGCAGTTAGCAAAGGACGTGGTATACGCTGGAAGAGCGATAATCGTGCCCTGTCTCGTCGAGCACGGCAAGTACGTGGACGTTTTATCGGAAGAATATTACCAGAGCAGAGCGGGCATTGAATTGCTTCAGCTCATCGAGAACTATAAACCTCATTTCTATTTCGAGCTGCACGCTTATGGCAAGCATTCGTATTCCAGGCTAACCGACCCTGAGCGAGAGCTTAGAATAGGTGTCCCTCCTTTTGTTGACTTCGGGACGGGAATCCTTCTGGGTTCTATCGCACCCATACTGAGAAGAAAGTTCAGCGAGCGCGATTTCTGCGTGACTATCGAGGTGCCAAATTGGAAAAGCGAGGATGAGAACGTTAGAGCGGAAGTTTTACAGATTTTGAGGCTTGCACTAAGTAAAGCAAAGAGAGAGGAAGTGATGCTCGAGCTTAGAATGTGGTATCCCGCGCAAATACAAAAGGCGGAGGAGTTGTTTCGACAATATTATCGTAACCGATTGAAACCGTTTTGAAATGTAAAACCACAAGATTGCACATCGTGGGCTCTGCCCACGTCCCCGCAAACCCTGAAAGGGTTTATTTCACGAGATTAGGTGTGAGTTATCTGGTATTAGTAGCCCTAAAACCTAAAACCTGATACCTGATACCTGTTTAATCTCGTGGTTTTTTTACCTCATCTATACAAATATTAACATGAAGAAAATGACCCAAAAGGCTAATATCATTGCAGTAGCGGGAAAGGGCGGCACGGGAAAAACGGTGATTGCCTCGCTAATACTGAAATTCCTGGCGGAAAACGGGCTGGGCACGGTGCTTGCGATAGATGCCGACCCTGCAACGTGTCTTCCAAGTACGTTAGGTGTCGACGTAAAACGCGCGATAAGTGATGTAAGGGATGAGATAGCATCGCCTTCGCAGGTGTTTTTTTCTGAAGACATGCCCACTGACATGCTGATTGAATATAAAATAGAGGAGATAATGGTGAACACACCGCGGTTCTCGGTATTAGCAATGGGGCATTCCGAAGGTCCCGGCTGCTATTGCCTGATAAACGACATGCTGCGGCATTTTATTGATAAGCTGTCCGCGCGATTCCCTGCAATTGTGATAGATTGCGAAGCCGGGCTGGAGCATCTGAGCCGCAGAACGACTCGCGACGTGGATACAATGCTTGTGGTAAGCGACCCCACGAAGCGGGGCATAGATACGGCAGCGAACATAAAGAACCTTGCAAAGAAGTTGCAGATTAACTTTCGGCACGTGTATCTGGTGTTGAATAAGGTTACCGAGGATGAAGCGGTGAAGAACGCTCTGGCGGGGATGGTAAAGGATAGTGGAGTTGAGCTTATAGGGACGGTTCCGGAGGATGAGAACATAAGAGCGTTTGATCTGGTAGGGAAGCCGATAACCGAATTGCCAGAAGATTCTAAAGC
>JAGGZZ010000006.1 GCA_021161765.1 Candidatus Methanophagales archaeon
AGTTCACATCCTGGAACTTATATCGGAACAACTCCTTCTGCGATTTGAAAAATGCGTGCAATATTATTCACACCACTTCAGACTTTGTCAGTTCAATGTCTTTTGAGTTACTCGCAATGTATTCCACGCGCTCTGCGATAGATCCATCTACCCTTGTTAGTATCACTTTATCCTTTTTCATTTGTTGTTACATTGTAACAGATGATATATAAGCTTTTAAATATCAAATCCGACAAAAATATCCCTCAGGAAACTACATCGGTTTTTAGAGGTAATTGAACAATTTGTATCCTTTTCTACTAAGAGCATATTAAAAAAATTATTTGGGTCGGGGGCGGAGAAGATGAAGAAGCATACCATTATTGTGGGCTGGAATACCAAAGCATAAGAGGCGATAAAAGAGCTACGGAATGAAAATGAAGAGTTTTTGGTGGTGGGAAGCGAGTTGGATCAAGCAGAGCGGAATGCGCGGGAGATACCGCATATTAGCGGCGACCTGACAAAGAGCGAGACGTTGAATAGATGCGGAATTGAAGATGCAAAGACGATGATGATACCTCTGGAGAACGATTCTGAGACGATAATGATTGCGCTCGCAACCCGGGGACTGAATCCTGGCATAAAAATCATCGCGACGTGCGAGGCGCGGGAGCACGTGGAGATGATGCGTGGAGCTGGGATTGACCATATAATATCTTATGCGGAGCTAAGCGGGCGATTACTTGCTCATGCGGTTACCGAGCCGGTGGTTGTGGATTTCATTATGGATGCTACGACATCGGTTGAAGGGTTTGACCTGAAACAGATAAAAGTGGGCGAGAAAACGAGGTTGGCGGATATACCGCTGGGTGCGGGTGAGAAGGAGATCGCGTTGTACAAAAGCGGAAGGTTTATTTTCGAGTTCGCGGCTGATATTACGCTGGATGAAGGGTATTATCTGGTGGTGATAGCTTCTTCATGCTAAATGTTTTCTATCTCAAATTTTTTTGGGGATATCCGAATTTTAGCTTTTAACCACCATAAATGACATAGAGCATATGATTTTTTCCCGTTCTTCCATCGCCTATTCCCCCGCTAAGAGCCTAAAAATCCTACAATTAAAGCCCCAAACCACTCCACTTCGGAATGAAATTCCGGGGCATCCGTTAGTGTATTAGGCTCAAGGATAAAAACTATTGCTCGTCTTTATGATACAAATCTAAGAAAACTATTTTATTCTCTTTTTCAATATACAAATAAGATAATCTGAATGGAGTGACATAGACTTCTCTTGTACCTTTCTTGGCATATCTCATAGGTTTTCCGATTTCAGGAGAATCAATGATCTTGCTTATCTGCTTTTTAACCTTCGATTTTAGTAGGTTATCTTTTGATCTTTTTAATCTTCTTTTCAAATAGATGATCATAGGCAATATCTACCATTTTTCTAGTGCTTTTAAGAAATTTTTGTCATCCATCTCTTTGAATAGTCCCCTTTCATATCTTTTAAGAGCTTCTTCAGTTCTTTTACCGAAGATTATGTCTTCACGTAGAGCTTCATCTAAGTCGCTGATTTTTTTCAGGATCAATTGCCCCTCATTCTCAATGATAACTAGTTTTTCACCTTCGTGAATGTTGCTCCTCATTTCAGCAGGAATTACAACTTGCCCTTTTGAACTCATTTTTGTTATAGCAATCTCCACGATACATCACCAAAATAATATTAGTCTTACATCATATATAAATAAATCATTCGCTTTTTCCAATTTTGGTAAACCGTAAAAAATAAAGAAAGGGCAGAGCTTTTAACTTATTGAAAACTCTATCCCTTTCTATTGTTTTTTTCTTTTTTTTATTTCAAGTATCCTTTTGCTTCGCTCGAATAATCCCATTCTTAACTTTTTCTTTGTCATTGATTTATATAATACCTTTTCATTTTAAATCCTTAATTTCCACTGCCATCTCCTCATCCTTCTTTTACCTATCAATTTGCTTATCTCGTCGCTTGTTACCATTCCTATCACGCTTCTATCCTTACTCACAACAGGTAACGCAGAAATGTTGTATTTCTCCAATTTGCGTATTACCAGTTCGAGGGGCTCATCCGAATCAGTGGTAATCACATTTCTTGTCATTATTTCTGCCAACCCTCTATGTTGCGTTGCCACTGCTGTTGAGATGTCCCATGCGGTCACGATACCCACAAGTTTGTTCCCTGCTGATACAACGGGGATATGCGTAGTCTGTGTTTCCAGGAGTAATTTCGCTGCTTCTGCTATGCTCGCCCGTTCACTTATTGTGGTTACTTCGCGTATCATCACATCCTTCACCAGAGGCAGCTCCTCCGTCTGTTTCATCGGCTTTAACACGGTATCCGTTGGCAGTCGCTCTACGGGCAGCGACAATAAAAACTCCCCTGCTTCTATTTCACGCTTTAACTCGTCCGCAATTCGCTTCGCCATATAAAAACTAGAAAGAGGCGATGTTGGCACTTCATTACCTTCTATTTCTATCATCCCTGTTTTTAACTCCTCGTAGGTAACTTCCCTCACTACTGGTCGTTCCCTTCTGCCAACGCCATAATCAAGCACTTCTGTTACAATATCCGCATCTCTTATTCCCGTTTTCTTCGCTATATCCTCGTTCAGTACGGGTATCGGTATTCCAATACCCACGTACAGCGTCACGCCATATTTGTGAAATATAGCACCTCGGAGGTATTCTGTACTCATTTCCTTCAGGTTCCCCGTGACCATTAACGTTCCAAAGCGGTCGGCAGGGTTGTGCTGCGTTCCCGTTCCCACCACATATCCGCTTGCACCGCAAAGGAATATCCTCGTTCCCAATCCTATGGTCTCGAAATCGGGGTCGTTAGAAAGGGGAGAAAGGGCTCCTGCACCACAATAAGTCGCATTACGATAATTAGGTAGCAGCGTGCCCATATAGGTATATAAAGTCCTGTCCGTGGAGTTCGCCCCGACTTCATGCCGTTGTGATGAATTCCGCGGATTTATCATTATCGCTTGATTCACCTCGTCAAGCGTAATAGTTGTTTCTATTTCTTTACGAGGATAGCAGTCTGTGCCGTAGCCGATAGCCTTCATCTCTAATTGCTTACCCGCCACTAAATCCTCTATTACATGCCCGCCACCATATTCCATTCCTTTCTCCTCGGATAATTGTGCTGCTCCTAAATACGCATCTACCGCTGCAATTCCCGTATATGCTTCTACGTCGTTAAGCCACACACGCTGCATTTTTAGCGGGGGTTCGGAATGCCCGAAGTTGATGAGCACACCTGAGGAACACATAGGGCCAAATGTCCCCGTAGTTACGACATCCACTTCCTTCGCTGCTTCTTCTGCCCCTAACTCGCTCACTATCTCGCTCATTCTATCCGCTGTTACTACGCGAACACTGCCATCCCCGATTTTTTCGTTTATCTCCCCTATGGTTTTAGTTTGCATGATATTAATTATAGTCATTCCAGTAATAAATTAAAAACCACGAGATTTCACAAGATTAACCCCCAGACCAGAAATCATAGAGAAGAAAAACGATTCCGGTCTCTTGTTGTATATAACTATAGCTTCCTCCTATTTAAGACACAGATTTACACTGATTTACGCAACACTTTTCCTTTTTCAAAAAGCACTTTCTTTCTAAAGAAAGAACCTGTGCTAAGAAAGTATAG
>JAGGZZ010000003.1 GCA_021161765.1 Candidatus Methanophagales archaeon
CATCTGCTCACAAATTACGCTGGGTTTAAGATGGGAAGGCAAGATGTCCCGTGGTGAAATATCCTTCTGAGGTCAGATAAAAATTTTTGACGAGTTTATTCAACTTCAAGGATTCGTCTGATCTTCCACATTATTCTCAGGTTTAGGGATACTTCTAATCCATAGGACGTTGGCTTTGGAATGACATGACTATAGATTCAGACACGCAACCTTGTGAGAGCTACAAAGTCTCAATCGCGGTTTTTCGTTAAAACATACTCCTGTTGCCTTAATGCACCTACTTGCATAGTGGCACCCTGTTCCCGTCCCTTCATTTTTCTTACTTATGACTTCGGGCACCGATGCATGCATCACGGGAACATTTGAGTTCAGTGTGGGAGCTGCTTTCAGCAGGTCTTCTGTGTACGGATGCAGAGGGCTACTTACTACCTCGCTTGATGGACCTTCCTCGACAATATTCCCCCTCAACATCACCGCGAGCCTGTCGCTTATCTTCCTTGCCAGAGCGAGGTTGTGCGTGATAAAAAGCATGCTTATCCCCCTCTTTTCCTGCAGATTTAGCAGCAGCTTCACGACCTTTGCCTGCGTACTGGCGTCCAGGGATGAAGTGGGTTCATCGGCAATGAGCAGCTTCGGATTTAGTATGAGTGCCCTTGCAATGGCAACTCGTTGCGCTTCTCCCTGACTTAGCTGATGCGGATATTTATTCAGAAAAATCTCTGTGGAAGGCAACTCGACCTCCTCCAGAATCCGCCGCACTCTACTTTCACGCTGCGCTCTATCACCCTGTTTTTGTATGTCTAAAGGCTCTCTTACAGCTTCTTGAACGGAAAGGCGATGACTTAAGGATTCCATTGGATTCTGGAAGACCATTTGAACCTTTCGATAGAAGTTTTTGTCCCTGCCGTGGTCGAGAATTCGTTTGCCTTCGAGGAATATCTGCCCTTCTGTGGCTTCAAAAAGCCCTATGATTGTCTTTGCTGTTGTTGTCTTCCCTGAGCCCGTTTCTCCTACCAACGCTAAAGTCTCTCCCTCATACAGCGTCAGGTCAATGGAATCAACTGCCTTCAAGGAATCGAAGGACTTACTCATGTTTCTCACTTCTAAGAGTGGTATGATTCCCCCTCTGTGGCAGGCAATGAACCGACCATCATTTTCTTCTAACCTCGGCGTCTCTTCTCGACAGATTCCGATTGATTGTGTGCACCGGGGGTAAAAAGGGCAGCCGGTATCAAAGAAATCCATTCTGCCTCGTATCCCTTGCAGGTCCTTCGTTGTTGTCATGCAGGGATAGCATCGGAGCAGCCCTCTCGTGTAGGGATGTCTTGGGTTAGAGAGAAGAGCCGGTGTAGGACCAAATTCCAAGATTCTACCCGCATACAGCACTGCCATTCTATCTGAGAGCATGGAGGCTGCTGAGAGGTCATGGGTTAATAGAAGTATTGTCAGCTCCCGCTTATTGCACACGTTACGAATCAGGTTAATTATTTCTACTTTGGTAAGGGCGTCTAAAGCAGTTGTGGGTTCATCCAGAATAACCAAATCGGGGTCATTTGCCAGTGCCATTGCTATCAACACTCGCTGCTTCTCCCCGCCGCTCAACTGATGTGGATATGCATAAAAACGTTCCTCCCGAAGATTAACCATATTCAATAGTTCTTCAGCTCGTTTCTTCGCTTCGTCCCTATTTCCTATTTTATGTGCCACAATTGGCTCTGATACCTGTTCCAGCGCGGTGTATAGAGGATTTAAGGCATTTTCTACATTCTGGAAGACCATTGCAATTCGGTTCCATCTTATCTTCCTCAGCTCTTTCTCCGGCAGTAACGCCAAATTCTTTCCGTCGAACAAAATCTCACCCCTGACGGTGCCCTCAACGAGTCCCATGATGCTAAGCCCAAGTGTGGTTTTGCCACCGCCCGATTCACCTACAATTGATAGAGATTCGCCCCTTTTCAAAGTGAGATTTATCCCGTGCAATATCCTTCTTTTGCCATAGTTTACCTCCAGACCTTTTATTTCTAACATTGCCAATCTTCCCTTTCCATCACCCTTAGCCGCGGGTCCATTGCCGTTTCAAACGCATGTCCAATGAAAACGAAAGCCATTATCGTAACTGAAAGAGCAAGTCCAGTCGGAAGTAGCCACCACTTCCAAACGTCAAGGTAGTAGAATCTGAGCGCGTGATGCATCATCAGCCCCCAACTCGAGGTTGAGATGTCTGCTATGCCGAGGAACGCCAATCCCGCCTCCATGAATACACCCCTCGTTGCACTATGGATAAATACCGCGAACAGAATTGGCCCGAGGTCGGGTATTATATGTTGGGTTGAGATATACAGTTTATTTGCTCCAAACGTTCTTGCAGCGTAAACATGCATTCTTTCCTTAAGTGACAGTGTTTGAGCTCTTACTATTCTCGCTCCTCCCTGCCATGTTAAGATTGAAATGAGAAAGATAAGTGTCCAAACATTCGGTAGGACGTAGGCTGCGACCAAAATGATTACAATGAATGCAGGAATCGCAATGAGGGCATCTACCATTCTCATTATTATTCGCTCGTATAATCCGCCGACCAAAGCAGCCGATGCGCCGGCAACCGTACTGATAAGAGTTGTGAACAGACCCACACCTAAAGCCACTAAGAGTGTGTTTCTCGCACCGTATACGAGACGACTCCAAATATCCTGTCCTACATCGTTTGTTCCCAACCAATGCTCGATGGAAGGGGGTTTAAGGGCTGAGTGGCTTGGCTCACCCGGGTCATAGCGTGCGAGAAGAGGAGACGACCCCGCGATAATGACCACTGAGATGAGCATAGCTAACCCGACTTTTCCAAAGGTGTTCTTTTTCAGTTCTTTCCAGTAATTAATGTGCATGTTCTACTCCATCTATTCCTATTCTCGGGTCGATTTTTGCATACAGTGAATCAACGACAAAGTTGGCAACTATAACAAAAACCGTTACAATGAAGAAAGCGCCTTGCAGAATCGGATAATCCCGCATGAACAGCGAGTTATATATCAATAGTCCCACACCGGGATAGGAGAAAATCATTTCGATGAAAAGTGCACCCGTAACGATAATCCCCACTCTTACGCCTGTCGTGGTAACAATCGGGAGTATTGCATTTCTACCCGCGTGTTTATACCTTACTGACGCCTCGGATAGACCTTTTGCTTTTGCCGTCAGGACAAAAGGCTCTTTTAGCGTGGTTATCATCGTATTCCTCATCAGGAGATAAGAACTAGGGATCTGCGACAAGGTCAACGCGGTAAGGGGTAAGACAAGGTGCCGGGCTATATCAAGCAGTAGATTTAGACCTGATAGACCAGAGTAAGGAGTTTTGGCGCCCTGAAGCGGTAAAAAGCCGAGATAAACACCGAATAATAGTAGCAGAATAATGCCGATGAAGAAGTTAGGAAAGCCGTTCATAACCATGGTTGCAGTGAGCAAGGATTTATCACTGTTTCTACCACGTCTCCAGCCTGATTCTATCCCCATAATTATGCTCAGTAAAGTGGAAAGTATGAGCGATGAGCCAAGGAGAAGCAGGGTCCAGGGGAGAGCTTCAAGAACCACTTCCAATACCGGAGCGTTATAGTAGTAGGAGTATCCCAAATCACCACGCACAATGCCGGCTAAATAAACGAAGAATTGTTTTCTGAGTGGTTCATCCAAAGCAAAGCGATGCATAAGCTCGGTTCTCAGCTCCGGCGTCATCTCTACAAGAGCTTCTTCGCCGCAGATGGCGGTAAGCGGGTCGCCTGGCATCATCCTTGGGAGTAAAAAATTCAGGGATAGTATTATGAGGAAGGCTATTGCATAGGTACTAATTTTTGCCGTCTTCATTTTTTGTGGTCAATGCTTTCTTCGCCTTTTTATCAGATACGCTACCGTAATTAGCACAGGTAGCGAAATTGCGGGTTCAAATCCCGGTATTGGTGCTTCCGTGGCTGTGGGTGTCGGAGCCTCTACCTTTGCTTGGTACTCCATAAAAGCCAGCTTGTTCAGAGGGATGGGAATGCCCCTTGCGATACCGCCCAGGGTATAATAAATGTCAACGCTGCCGTCATGCCCCCAGTACCACTTCGGGTAGTAAAGAGTTAGAGCGGGGAGCTCCTCTGCGTATATCTTCTGAATTTCACGCACTATCTCCTTCCTCTTTTCCGCATCCATCTCACGCAAATGTGCTTCGAGCAACTGGTTCAAGGACTCATTTTTGGTGTAATTCGCACTGTACCCGAACTTGCCAAGAATTACTTTATTCAGAATTGATGGGTCGCCACCGATTCCACCATGACCGCTTACAGCCAGATCAAATTGCTGATTTATGACCCTGGAATCAAGGGTTTTCCATTCAAGGCTTCTGACGCTTACTTTTATCCCTGCTTCCCCCAACTGTCGCGCAATTATCTCCGCGACACGTTCAAAACCAAAGCGTGGAGCCGTTATAAGTTCGAGTTCAAGTATTTCCCCCTCTTTCCAATAGTAGCCGTCTTTCAACCGGTATCCCTGGCTTTCTAAAATATCCTTTGCACGCTGTGGATTGTATTCATATTTTACGATGTTGGGATTGTAGTAGGGGCTGTTAGGAGAAAGCAGCCCGGGGCTTCCTCGAATTGCATGACCCCGTTGTGCGATTTCCAGCAGTTCAGTCCTGTTTATTGCATAGGCGAGGGCATGTCTGAACTCTTTAGAAGTCATTGGCTCTTTTTCGTGATTTATCATTAGCTTCGCATTCCAATTCCCGGATTGGTTTATTACCGTGAAGCCCTTCCCGTTAACCTCCTCCACGGTTTCCGGTGGGATATTCGTAGCGTTGACTTCTCCTCTCATTAATGCCGTAGGGGCCATTTCCTCGCTGACCTTTACGAATTTTAGTCGGTCTATCGCTGGCTTTCCCAGATAGTAATTTTCGTATGCCTCATAGAGGTAGGTGCCATGTGCTTTGCTGTAATCAACGAGCTTGAATGGTCCGGTTCCTATCAGCGCTCTCTCGTTTACAAATTCGCTCGGATTCTTGACGTCCTGCCATATATGTTTCGGAAGGATAGCTAATGTGCCTGCATCGTCGTTAAGGAAGGGTGCATACGGCTCCTTCAAGTAGATTTTTACCGTATATTCGTCAAGTACCTCAACCTGCTTTACTGATTTAAGGTCCACCCACCAACTGGGATGTTCCTTAGTATAGTTGAAGGTAAAAGAGACATCTTCAGCCGTAAACTTCTCGCCATCGTGCCAGGTAACGTCTTTACGCAGGTGGAAAAGATACGCATTTTCATCTTCGAGGTACTCCCAGTCGGTAGCAAGAGCAGGCACGAAACCTTGTGTGTCCTTCCATACCAAGGTGTCAAAGATGAAGCTCATCCTTACGTATCCCGGACCCCGGGGATAGTGTGCATGAGGAGAGGGATAGCCCCAATCACCAGTGGAATCAGCAATTGTATATATTACCTCTCCCGCTTTTGCGGTCTCAGAACCTGAGCTGGCGATAGACAAGCCTACTAATGAAGAGACCAGTAGAACAGATACTAATGTTGCAATTGCGATATTTTTATTCTTCATCTTCCTTAGCACCTCCTTCCTTCATCGAAATACCCAGCCCATCCATCTGGTAGTATCCTCGGTTGGAGCATGGGATGCAAAGAGATTCCCCGTTCTCGGTCACAGCTCGAGTTTTCATTACGTTCTCTCCACAAATCGAACACTTCACCGAATCAAATATGGGTGCGTACTCAGGCACTACAATTTTCTGACGCTTTATTATAAACAGCTCATCTGTCGGTTTATTCAATTCCGTGATTGACATTTCTGCAAATAGCTGCATCAATCTTTTATGTTCCTCCGGTGTTGCCTTCTCGCGCTTAGCAACAATCTTATCGAACAGCTCATGTGCTTCTGGATACTCCTTTTCACGAGAACCTTCGAAGTCAGGGTTTAAAGCAATTCTTATCGCTGTCCCATCCCTTTTCGCTACGGTCACTGCGGTCTTGCCGAAATCTCGATAGATCAGAGCGTTGTTCCCAAAGGAACAGCCAGTAACCATTTGAACGCCGTCACTGAAACAGTTGTTGGTCTCAATAATCGCAACTATCTCTTCCATACCCCTGCTTTTCACACCCAATTCACGCATTGCAATATAGCCTGCCTTCACCCCGTATGCCAGATAGCTGCATAGATGCCCGTGCAACTCGCCAGCTTTATAAAGTAAGTCTCTAAGATTTTCTGCTTCAATTAACTTCCCGATTTCCGCCCTAATTGGATTTCCCCTTCCCTTTTCTTCTACCATTTCCATCACACTAATTGTAGATATCAATTTTGTTTAAACTTTATACTTTTATTTAAATGGTAGTACTAATTATCAATAGATTTTTCTTGGTATAATTTTGGAGATGATATATAGATAAAGATGTTTATTTCTGATTTTCCCGATAAAGATAATTTCCTATTAATAAACCACGAGGATTCACAAAATTAACACAAGAAAATAGACAATAAATTATTGACACAGATTAATGC
>JAGGZZ010000117.1 GCA_021161765.1 Candidatus Methanophagales archaeon
GACAACACCAAAATATTTTTGATAAGCCTCAACTGAGGGTGCTAATTGCTCAATGTATCCTATCACTTGCTCCTTAGCATGATTAAAGCCAGCAGGGCGTTCAAAAGTTCCTGGTCTCTCATATTCTACTACTACCCTGCCGTAAAGAGCATCAATCCTACCTTCAACTAACGTGCCTTTACCAGTCCTGAACTCATAACTCGCATAGTTCGCTATACCAAGCCGGTCAAGGACATTTTTTAGGATATGTTCAGTATTAAATTCGAGATCTGCTTCGTTACTCGCATCTCTCGCTGCTGATACAATTTTATCCGCTACTTCTTTCGCATCAGCCTCGATAATTACTTCTTTTACCATTATTCCTATAATCTTATTTACTCCAAAATCAAAACGCTTATATATATACAAAATCTAAAGAAAAAATATGCATGAGTCAGCTACAATTCAAGACGTATACGAAGCGCTGAAGAGACTGGAAGAGAAGATGGCTACACGAGAAGATATTGAAGCACTCGTTGATTCGGTTGAAATTCTCAGTAATCCAAAAACAATGGAAGCACTCCGTAAAAGTGAAGAAGATATTAAAGCAGGCAGGATTAAGGCAATCACTTCTGTTGAAGATATGCTTACTGAGCTGTGAAAATAATCTGGGCAGTAAAGCGAACAGACACTTTTCTGGCATCTCTCAAAATCTACCGCCGAGATCACGGAGAGCGCTGAGATGATGTGAAGGTATGAGGTGTGAGTTGTCAGATGTGAGTTGTGAGTAGCTCTAAAACCTAAAACCTCATACCTATCCTGTCCCTCTGTGTTCTCTGCGTGCTCAGCGGTAAACAAGAACACCACTCACAGATAATAATACCGCCCACGCTTCTTCTGTTCCCTGTCCTTTGCCGACCCTATCTTATTTATCCGTGGTCGAAGCGTGCTTTCATCACGCCTGAACGTCAAACCCAAATCGTGCAAAAATAAATTCATCCCCTCTTGCATCCCGAAACACCCTTTTATCTCTCCTCGTACCCCGGGTTCACCGTCAAAAACCATTAGCCTATCGCTTAACAAATCTATCAAATATATGTCATGGTCTACAATCAAGCCCGATGCGCCGCGTCGCTCCATATACCGCCTTAATGTTTTTATCAACCGTGCCTTCTGCTCCACATCGAGATGTGCTGACGGCTCGTCCAGCATGTACAATGATGCGTCCTGACAAAGACACGCAGCTATTGCAGCGTTTTGCAATTCACCGCCACTGAGTTCTTTCAGGCTCTTTTCCTCTAAGTCCGGTATCCCCAGTGGGTCTATCACGTCAATGATGTCCGCTTCGCTTAATTCTCCTTTTACCGAACGAATAAAATCCTTCACTCGTATATCCTGCTCGCCACGCTGTAAAGACTTTATATATTGCGGCTTGTAAGAGACGTTAATATCAAATGGTTGTGCGGCTTCTTTTCCCGCTGTTGGCTCTGGTTCTGTTTCACCTGCTAATACGCTCACAAACGTGCTTTTACCTATGGCGTTTCTTCCTACTATCCCCAATACTTCCCCTTTCCTTATACTGCCCGGCTTCGCATTCAATACAAACCCATCGTCACCGTATCTCTTCTCAAACCCGTCATATTCGACAAAAACACGCTTCACCTCTTGTTGCTCCCTCGGTGGATGCACATTGAATTCTATTGGCTTATCTCGTATTCGCACGTTTTCTGCATGCAAGAAACCACTTAAATATTCGTTTATCCCTCGGTTCGTGCTCTTTGGCATTGTTACAACGCCATACTTGCCGGGCTCACCATAGATGAGATGCACATAATCCGCAAGCATGTCGAGGATAGCGAGGTCGTGTTCCACCACAACTACTGTCTTATCCTTCAAAACTTCCTTCATTCCTCTCGCTACTCTTGCTCGCTGATAAATGTCCAGATAGGGTGTTATTTCGTCAAAGAAGTAGAAATCTGCATCTTTTATCATTGTTGCTATGACGGCAACCCGCTGCAATTCGCCGCCGCTCAGCTCCTTTATGTTCCTCCCCCGCGCTTCTTCGAGTTCAAAATCCTTCACAAGCCGTTTCCCTACGCCGCGTTCGTCAGTAATATCCAGCAACTCCTGCACTTTACCGTCAAAATATTCAGGAATTGTGTCTATATACTGCGGCTTATAAGCCACCTTAATATTCCCTTTCGCCAGCTTATCGAAGTAATTCTGCAATTCAGACCCCGCATACCGCTTTTTTATCTTATCCCAACCCGGCTTTTCTTTTTCTTCTTCTGCCTCAACGTTTACTTTGCCCAGGTTTGGAATCTGCAATCCCGATAATATTTTAATTGCCGTGCTCTTCCCTATCCCATTCTCTCCTATCGTTCCCGTTATCTTACCCGCTTTTGGAATCGGCATTCCATAAAGAACGAACCCATTTGTACCATATCTGTGCGTCTCCTTACCTTTCAGCTCCTCTGGCAACCCGATGATGGAGATAGCATTAAAGGGACATTTTTTTATGCATATTCCACAACCCTCGCATAAATCCTCTGATATTACCGGCTTGCCATGTTCACCCACAACTATCGTTTCCACGCCTGTGCGTACCATCGGGCAGTACTTTATGCATTCATACTCGCATTTCCTCGGTTGGCACTTATCATGCTCCAATATCGCTATCCGCATTTCACTGTACGTTCTATAATTCGTAAAGCAAGCAAAGCAGCATTTTCGCCGCTGTCTATGCCTACTACCGCTACGGGAACACCCGGCGGCATCTGCACCATGGAAAGCAGAGCATCCATGCCGAGCAACTTCCCACTCACGGGAACACCAATCACGGGCTTTTTCGTTTTTGATGCTATTACGCCTGGCAATGCCGCCGATAACCCTGCAATTGCTATTATCACTTCCACCTCTTCTTCGCTTTCTTTTAGATATCTATCCAGCTCATCGGGATCCCTGTGTGCGGAAATCACCTTCACTTCATAAGAAATCTTATGCTCATCCAGCACCTTTACCACTTTGTCCGCTATCACCCTATCGCTCTCCGAGCCCAGTATCACCGCTATTCTATCCATTTTGTTTCACCATCATTGCCTCAAAAGAATAAAAAGAGAAAAGGTTTATAAATATAAAACCACGAGATTTCACGAGATTAACACAAGAAAATGAGGCAATAGGGGAAGAATAGTCAATGGGGTACTGAAACCTAATTATTGTATTTTCGTGTAAATCTGTGTAATCTTGTGGTTCACTTTGCTTTAGCCCTTCGCTCTTTCCTCCATCATACAGGTGAACTCTTCAGGGTCTCTTATCTTTTTCAACTCCTCTTTTCTTATCAGAACCGTATTATCTACTTGCACTCGTTTGACGTTACCATTCACCACGAGCACTGATTTCGTTCGCGTAACCCGCGACAAACTGCTTATTATCCTCGCTCTTTTTATCATTCGCTCGGTGTATTTGCTTATACCCGTGAGAATTTTCATCCTTTCGCTTTCCTCTCCGCTCAGTCGTTGCGATTGTGGAAGCGAAACGGCATTAAAAGGTGCATACGCAGTTCTGAATATCTCAAATCCTATCTCTTCCATTGCACCTAAAATATCCTGCTCTAAATCCGAAGCCACTTCTTCTACTTGCGCTCCTGGAATATCCCGCGCCTGCCGTGGCAACGAGTTTTCAAATTCGGATTTTAAATTTAAAAACTCCAGAATTTCTATTAACTTCGTATCTAATATTTCCTCCAGTTTTAGTGCAATGTCTATTGTCGTACTCGCCCCGCCTTCCTCATATTTGCTGACACTCCTCCTTGAAACGCCTAATTCCGCAGCAACGTCACCTAAGGAAAGTTCCTTCCGCTCTCTTGCCCACTTCATCTCTTCACCGTCTATATTAACATACAAGCCACCGGTGGCAGAATAGACGTAGGGGTGCACGCCTCCGACAAAATAGTCGTATAGCGTATGAGCGTTTAGAGCAGGAATGCCGTATCGGTGATATACAACGTCATCCTCTAAAAATGAAGTACCTTTTTTCTCACCTATAACAACGGGAGAGGCAAGCAAGCAAAATGCAGCACGTTTTATGCTTCTTGCTACTTCCTCGTTAATGCCATCTATGTTATGCAATATCTTTGCTAACAGGGTTATTTCCTCTCGCCTCGCGGCTAAATCAAAACCCCGGGCTTCACATCTGCTCGATACGATAAAACCCGCTTCCTGCAATGTTTCCATCACCCGCGCAATCAAATCTTTCTTCATCTTTTACTTTGCGGCATTTTGCATTGTAGATAATGTATAACTTCCTTCTATTTAAGACACCGATTTACGCAGACTTATTTAATTGTATATAAAGTATAACTTCCTTTCTATTTAAGACACTGATTTACACTGATTTTTTCTTTTGGTGGGTTGGATGAGCTATTTTTAACGGCATTAATCTTTTCATCTGTGTTTTTTGTTTTTTTCCCGTCCACAGGATTTTGAGCATCCATGAAAAACCCTTAAGAATCTACGCTAAGCAGAGGATGGCATCGGTACGCTGCATGCATAGAGC
>JAGGZZ010000227.1 GCA_021161765.1 Candidatus Methanophagales archaeon
GAATTTTGAGTTTAGATATTGGAGTTTGTTTAGACCGGGGCTCTGCCCCGGTAACCCCGCAAGCCCAGTAGGGGCTTATTTAGAGTTTCGTGCTTAGAATTTATACCACAAGATATTGAGCAATTACAAACATTTATACGAGCTTAGCTACAAGCTCCCCTTTTTTTACGCCTATATTACTCGCTATTGGCTCACATTTCGCCCTGAAGACATATATCAACCTGCCGCTTAACCCCAACTCTGCCCGGGCTTCAAACTCCGAAATCGTCTCGTAATTCCCCATTCCCTTTGCTATCACCAGATAGCGGTCATCACAGAACACATCCATAAATTCCTCTTCCGCTTCTTCTATCAAAACACCTATGCATGAACCACTTGGAACCACCCTTACCAACCTGGAATTCGAAATACCCACCTTTTCAATCGCTTCCTTCACGTCTTCTGTTGTAGCATCATTTATAACAGGCGCGCTCTTCGGCGATACAACTACTTCCTTACCCAGTTCTATCAATTCTCGAATCACAAACGCATCAAAAAATACCTCGCCTGCATTGTCGGTCAAATACAAAATCTTGTTTCGCTCCTTTATTGCCGATGTTATCACGTCCTTATCCCAATTAAGGTTCTCATTTAACGTGTGCACGAAATCATCTTTAAAAGCATCGTCATCGTAAAAATACCCCTTCACACCATATTCCATCGAGTTCGCCGCTGCTGCTATTCGTACCAGCGCTTCCAGTTTATTCCCGCTCTTCGCGACAGCCGCATCGTAAAAGTCGGACACTTCGGAAAGTAACCCCTTCGCAACTTCGTTGCTTCTCCTTTTTATTTCTCCATGAGGGTCTTTCACTCCACTTCGCCTTTTTATTATCCTTTCCCTTTCAGTGCCAAAAAAAGCGGGTGCTTTCCCTTCCTCATCGAGATGCGCCATGAGAAAAGCGATAAATTCTTCCATTGCACGGATTTTTTCACGGTCGTCGTTAAAAGCTAGATCGCACTCGTATTTCGTTCGTTCTACCAGACAGGCGATACAGTCGGATTTCGGTTTCATTTGTGATATTTATTTATATATATGGAAAAAGAATAAAGTGTTATAGATAACAAAAGACTAAGGTGTAGATTAGAAGAAAAAATAGGAGGAGAAGAAGAGAAATGGTAGAGAAAGAACACATGAATCTGGCAATGATTGGCCATATAGACCATGGCAAGTCAACGCTGCTGGGAAGGTTGCTGATGGAAGCAGGCGTGATAGACCCGCATGTAATAGAGGAATACAGGAAAAAGGCAGAGGCGATAGGAAAAGCGACATTCGAGTATGCTTGGGTGATGGATTCGTTGAAGGATGAAAGAGAGAGGGGCATTACTATAGACGTTGCTCATCAGAGGTTTGATACTAACAAGTATTATTATACCATTGTAGATTGCCCCGGTCACAGGGATTTCGTAAAGAACATGATTACCGGAACGTCACAGGCCGATGCGGCGGTACTGGTGGTGGATGCCAAGGACGGGATAATGGCGCAAACGAAGGAGCACGTATTCTTATCCCGAACGTTAGGCGTAACTCAGTTGATTATCGCAATAAACAAGATGGACCGGGTGAATTACGACCAGAAGCGATACGAAGAGTTAAAGAAAGAGCTTTTGGGACTTCTTAAGACCGTGGGCTATAAAGAAGAGAATGTCCTGTTTTTGCCTGTTTCTGCTATTGAGGGCGAGAACGTGACAAAGCGAGGTGATAAACTGAACTGGTTCGATGGACCCTCTTTGTTAGAAGCGCTGGACCTCATGAAAGTGCCGGAAAAGCCGGTTACACTTCCGCTCAGAATACCGGTTCAAGATGTGTATACAATAACAGGCGTTGGCACCGTTCCCGTTGGACGGGTGGAGACAGGAAAGCTAAAGAAGGGTGATAAGATTATCTTTAACCCACCAGCCAAAGTTGGTGAGGTGAAAACAATAGAGATGCACCATGAAGAGATTCCAGAAGCGGTTCCAGGAGACAATATCGGCTGGAATGTACGAGGAATAAGCAGGAATGAAATAAGGCGGGGAGACGTTTGCGGTCATACGGATACACCGCCAATGGTTGCGGACGAGTTCACGGCACAGATAGTTGTCCTTCAGCATCCAAGTGCAATTACGGTGGGCTACACCCCGGTTTTCCATTGCCATACCGCTCAGGTTGCATCTACGATAACGGAGATTTCTAAGAAGCTGGACCCGAAGACCGGAGCAGTAGTAGAAGAAAATCCCGACTTTATAAAATCCGGTGATGCCGCTATCGTAACGGTAAAACCTACACGACCGCTGGTTATCGAGCGCGTAAAGGAGATCCCACAGTTAGGCAGGTTTGCAATTCGTGACATGGGGCAGACAGTTGCTGCGGGTATGGTAATGGACGTAAAGCCGAGGTAGGATAAGGGTAAGC
This sequence comes from Candidatus Methanophagales archaeon, assembly GCA_021161765.1. Lineage (GTDB taxonomy): Archaea > Halobacteriota > Syntropharchaeia > Alkanophagales > Methanospirareceae > QEXZ01. The sequence continues at coordinate 2,432 of JAGGZZ010000227.1, forward strand.
AGAGCTAAAAGGAAAGGGGAAATGGACCAGAAAGCGCGGATAAAGCTGTCGAGCACGGACCATAAGCAACTGGATGGAATATGCCAGCAGGTGAAGCAGATAGCAGATACAACGGGAGTCAGAATGTCGGGACCCATCCCTCTTCCTACGAAGAAACTTGTCGTGCCCTGTAGAAAAAGCCCGGATGGTGAAGGTTCGCCTACATGGGACCATTGGGAAATGCGTATACACAAGCGATTGATAGACCTGGAGGCAGATGAACGAGCATTGCGACAACTTATGCGCGTACCCATACCCAAAGACGTTCATATAGAAATCGTGTTGAAGGGATAGACAAAAATAGAAAGATATAAATATTAGAATCTTTAAACTCATGTTATAATAAACAAAAGAGGTGATAAAATGGGTGTTGTATCCGATGAATTGATAAAGGAAAAGGATGAGGAAATAGGGGCATTGATAAAGGAGATAGACGAGCTGACGAATGAATTAAAGAGCGCAACGGAAGATGCACAGAGGACGGAAATAGTAAACAAAATAACAGAAAAGGATAAGGATCTGCGCGCCGTAAGGCAGAAGAAAGGGCAGTTTAAAGCGCTAATTCCACAACCTACAAAACTCTGGTAATCAAAAAGAAGAAAAAAATCTTACCGCCGAGATCACGGAGAGCGCTTCTCTGCGGTAAACAATTTTTATTTTAATAGTTTCTCCGGTATCGTTGTCGTTTGTATATCTAATCCCAGTTCTTTTACGCTGAGCCCCATTGCGAGACCAAGGAACTGCGTGATGAACAAGATGGGGAAATTGAAGTCCGTGCCGAAAGCCTTGTTCATCTCCGCTTGCCCCCGGTCAAGTTGCAAATGACAGAACGCACAGGGATGAACCATGCAATCACATCCTGCTATCGTTGCATTCACCAGTTTCTGACGCGTCCATTCCAGAGATTGCACTGAATCAGCAGTTCTGTTCCCGCCTCCGGCGCCGCAGCACATCAATTTATCTTTGTAATCTACCTCTTTCGCTCCCGTTACCTTCACGAGGTCTTCCAGGATATAAGGTGTTTCGGAAGAGCCATGCCCCCTTACTTCTCTTGGCTTGAGGAAGTGGCAGCCGTAATGCACCGCTACATTCACATCGTTCATCGGCTTCGTTATCCTCTCCTTCAGCTTGTCCAGGCCAATAATATCGTGCATAATCACGATTGAATGGTTCACCTTTGTGGTCCCTTTGTATTCCCTACCAATCTCACTCAATATCTTGTTGGTCTTCTCTTTTAATTTTGGATGCTTTTTCAGCAAATGGTCTGCTTCCTGTAGTGTCGCGTAACAACCATTACACGTTACGAATATCTCAAGCCCCATCTCCTCGGCAATAGCGAGATTCCGCGCTGCGACCGGCAGCCACGTATGCATGTCAAAAGAGCCAAAGACACCTGGTGCCGGACAGCAGGAAGCACCTACCATCTCCTTCGACTCTATTCCAAAACCTTTAAATATCTTCTTCGTCGCCGCTTCTATCCCCGGATACCTGTTTGGCGTGATACAGCCGAGGAAATAGGCATACTCCTTCCCCCCATCTTCTCCGCTCATTTCTTCCCTCCTTTATCCATTCCTCTTAAATTCATCGTGTCCCAATCAAAATCAATCATCGCATCGTAGTTCGTTGCTCTGAATAGCTTTTGCACCTGCTCCAGTTGCTCTTTGTTTTGAGGATGCTGTGCGGTCGGAGGTTGCGACTCGAGACCCACCGCTTCACGCAATTCCATCTGGGCTGGCCCTATCGGCACTGCATGACCTGTTTTCATCACATAAACGCCAATCATCCGATGTGGTACCGACATGTGTCCCTCCTTCGCTGCTAAGTTCCTTAGCGTCCTTATTATATCCGTCGTTTTCACCCCTTTTGGACATCTCTCGTAGCATGTGAAACACGTTGAGCAGAACCACAGTTCTGGAGCATTAAAAATCTCCTCACGCATGTCCAGTAGCGCCATCTGCATCAACTTTCTCGTCCTTAACGCCGTGTTCCTCCCCGAAGGGCACCCTCCTGTACACTTACCACATTGCACGCATTCCCTGAGCGTTTCTAGGTGCTCCCTGCCAAAAACCTCCCCTCCATAATCAACCATGTCCTCGTATAACGTTCCCATCTCAATTATGCCTCCTCATATCCTCTTTTGTATATGGTTTAATATTCACCTTATATATAATTTGCGGTTTTTTCATTCTACGTGCTCACCCCGCACTTGGCACTGCTTCTGTCTCTGCGCCTTCTACTTCGCCTGTTTCTGAGCCCGTATCGGCGGCACCTGCACTCGCTTCTGCTGCCACCTCCGCGGCAGAGGCACTTTCGGGCTCCGCTAACCTCCCCACATCCGTTACCTCCGTCAACGCATCTATCTGCGCATATACCTGCCGGTCGCGGTAGTGCTTCATTGTCGCGGCGCCGGACGGGCAAACCGAATTACAACCACCACAACCCTTACAAATCGCTTCGTTTACCGTCATCACATGCCGCACCTCATCGAGTTCGAGCGCACCGTACGGACAGACCTCGGCACAACGACCGCAGCCAATACAAATTTCCTCATCTATCTGCGAAATCGCGGGCTCTATCACTGCCCTGCCCTGTACCAGATAGCGAAGAGAACCCGAAGCGGTTGCTTTTCCCTGTGCTATGCTGTCGGTTATGTCCTTTGGACTTACGCAGCATCCTGCGATAAATATACCGTCTGTCGCCGTATCAACCGGTCTGAGCTTGGGATGTGCCTCCATCAAGAATCCGTCTACGGACGTAGAAAGCTTCAGCATACTTATGATGCTCTCCACGTCTTTATTGGGTGCTAATCCCATGCCGAGCACCACGAGGTCCGCTTCCTGCTCATACGGCTCACCAATAAGCGTATTCTCGCCACGTACCACCACTCTATCGCTGCCCGGCTTCTTATATATTTCCCCAGGAAGCCCTCGCATATAGAAAACGCCTTTCGTCTTTACGTCGCCGTAAAACTCCTCAAATCCTTTGCCAAACGCTCTCACATCCTGGAAGCACACGGTTACGTTCGCATCCGGCAGTTGCTCCTTTGCTAAGTACGCCTGTTTCGCAAGGTACATGCAGCATACCCTTGAGCAGTACTCATTCCCTACCTGCTTATTCCGTGACCCGACACAACTTATAAACATGATGTCTTTCGGCTCTTTTCCGTTCAGTTCTATCTTGCCACCCGTAGGTCCACCTGGAGATAATAACCGCTCAAACTCCATGCTCGTGATTACGTTTGGATACACGCCATACTTGTATTCCGCCGATACCTCTGGGTTCACGAGGTCATACCCGGTTGCCACTATTATCGTTCCAGCGGTGAACTCTTCTATCTCCTCTTTCTGCTCGAAATCTATAACACCCGGGCATGCCGCCATGCAAGGTGGCACTGCTTTGCCTTCCTTTATGGTTTCAAGCGTTGCATCGCCGCATTTCCCCTCTTTTAGCAGCAAACAATGTTCCGCATCAATCGTATAAGCAGGCGGAACCGCAAACGGGAAAGGTATGTAAATAGCACTCCTCGTGCTCAAGCCCTCATTGAATTCATCTGGTATATCTTTCACCGGACATGCTTCTATACAGGGCGTGCAATCTTTGCATTTCTCCGTATCTATGTATCTTGGCTTCCGCTTTACCTTCACGTCAAAATTCCCGATATATCCCCCTATCTCTTCAACCTCAGAATACGTCATCAGGTCTATGTTCGGATGCGCACCAACCTCAATCATACGAGGCGTCAGGAGAGAAGCAGTACGCTCAAGTGTTGGGAAGGTCCTGCTTAATTGTGCTACGTGCCCGCCGATAGACGGCTTGCTCTCCACTAAATGCACCTTATAGCCGCCATTGGCAATGTCTAACGCCGCATACATTCCGGTTACACCACCGCCTATCACCAATGCTTCCGGCTTGACGTCCACCAACTTCTCCTCTATTGGTTCCAGTAACGCACTCCTCGCAACGGCACTTCTTACCAGTTCCTTCGCCTTCTCTGTTGCTTCTTTATGAAAATCCCCATGAGGCCAGCTGCAGTGTTCCCGGATGTTCGCCATTTCATAGTAAAACGGGTTCAGTCCCGAATCAGAACAGGTCTTTCTGAACGTGGGCTCGTGCATCCTGGGCGAACAGGAAGCCACCACTACTCTGTTGATCCTGCCCGCAGCAAGGTCTTTCCTTATCAGGTCCTGCCCCGGGTCCGAGCACATAAAGATGTAATGCCGTGCCACAACGACGTTCGGCAGTGATGCCGCATACCTCATCACATCTTCCACGTCCACCGTCATCTTTATGTTTATACCACAGTGACACACATAAACGCCGATTCTGGGGCTATCCTCAGGTGCCCCTGCCGCTATTCCTTCTGCACTACCCGTCGGTGGTATTTTTGTGTAATCATATTCCTCTTCTAAATCTCCCATTTTTTTTACCTCCTCTTTTACGCCCCTGCTTCTATCTTAGCTGCCATTTCTTTTAATGTATTACTCTCTACGCACATCGCTTCTTCCATCTCGGCTACCGAAGGCTTTATCGTCGCTTTGCCCCGTGCTAAAACAGCAAGAATAGCACCAGCCGCTCCTTTTGCCTGCGCAACGCTGTCAGGGATATCCTTCGGACCCTGAGCACATCCGGTAACAAAAACACCGGGTACGTCTGTATCTACCGGTCTGAACTTTGGATGCGCCTCCTTTGCAAATTTATCGGGTGTCAGTTCGACACCAAGCATTTCCAGTAACTTGTCCATACCCTCACTCGGTTTCAGTCCCACGCCAAGCACTACAAGGTCCGCTTCGAGTTCAAACGGCTCGCCAAGCATCGTGTCTTCTGCCCGCACTACGACTCTGTCGCTGCCGGGTTTCTTGTATATCTCAGCTGCCAGACCCCTCCGATAGCTGAGCCCTTCGCCCTTCACACGGGTATAAAACTCCTCGAAGTCCTTTCCAAATGCCCGCACGTCCTGGTATAAGACACTTATGTTGCAGCTCGGGACTTTCTCCTGTAACAAATGCGCCTGTTTCGCTAAATACATGCAGCATACCCGCGAGCAGTATTCGTAACCCGTCTGTTTGTTCCTCGAACCAACACAGGAAATGAAGACCGCATCTTTTGGCTCGGGCATGCCCGCGACGTTCATCTTGCCCATTGTAGGTCCGCTCGCCGAGGAGTAACGCTCGAACTCCAGACCGTGGATTACCTGTGGGTATACGCCATACTTGTATTCCGGCATAATCTCCGGTGGAATGATGTCATAACCGGTTGCTACTATTATCCCCCCAACGTTTAACTCTACTATCTCGTCTTGCATATCATGGCGTATGGCCAGTGCGTCACATACCATAACACAGGGCGGCGCTTCATCCTTAGTCACTTCTTCGCCTCGCTCTTTCTTCTTTATCGCTTCTGCTGTGCTTTCAGGCGTTGCTTTTCCACATTTGCCTTTCTTTAACATCAAACATTGCGTGTTATCTATAGTATAGATAGCAGGGATCGCAAATGGGAACGGCCTGTATATTGGCGCCCTCTTCATCAGCCCCACGTCAAACTCGTTTGGATACCTGCCCTTTAGCCTGCAAGCCTCTTCGCACAACGAGCAGCCGGTGCATGTATTCGCATCTACGTATCTCGCTTTCTTCAGTACCTTCACCTTGAAATTACCGATTGACCCCTCTACGCCCACCACCTCTGAATAAGTCATCAAGTCTATGTTTGGATGCGCGCCCACGTCCACCAGTCGCGGCGTCAGAATACAGGCAGAACAATCGAGCGTTGGGAACGTCTTATCGAGCTGTGCCATGTGCCCACCAATGGAAGGTAATCGCTCCACCAGATGCACCTTGAACCCCGCATCTGCGATATCCAATGCAGCGTACATCCCCGCTATTCCTCCTCCTATCACTAACGCTTCTGAAGCGACATCCACCTCCTTCTCCTCTACTTTCTCTAAGAGAGAACCTTCTACCGTGCTCTTTATTGATTGCATTGTATTCCTCGTTATTTGCTCTGTGCTAATTCCAGCTTTCCCCTCTTCTACTTCACCTTCAGCTTTAGCTGCCATACCTTTTTCACCTCGTTTATATCCTGATGTCCGGTACCATTATATAAGTTTTTTGCTTTTTTTATGATTTTTGGATATGTCTGGTGGGCACTGTCTAAAAATCCAGTGATTTATCACCGCGGAGAGCGCCGAGCACGCAGAGACTTAAATTTTGATAATCGGACGCAGATGAACGCAGATAATCAGGATTTTTAATATGACAAAGGAGACCATTAGAATTGAGTTTAAAATAATAAAACATAAGGCATTTGATAAACATTTGAGGAAGTAGTTTCCTACGTAAATCCGCGTAAATCTGCGTCCTAAATAGGTAGCGGTTATACTTTATATACAACAAAAAAGCGAAAAATATTTATAGTAGCAAAAATAATGAGGGAAAAAGGGGTAGAAAAATGGGAGAAGAAACGACAAAGAAAGAGGAAGAGGAGTTCGAGCCGAAAATAGTCGGGTTTACCTGTAATTGGTGCACATACGCCGCTGCTGACCTTGCGGGGACGTCACGTAAGAAATATCCACCAAACTCGCGGATAATAAGGCTTATGTGTTCAGCGAGGTTGGATCCGATGTTTGTGCTCAAAGCGTTACTAAATGGTGCGGATGGCGTTTTCTTTAGCGGCTGTCATCCAGGCGAGTGTCATTACATAAAAGGGAACTACTATGCCAGACGAAGGATAGCAGCAATAAGAACTATTCTGAAGCAGCTCGGGCTGGACAATCGGTTTAAATCGTATTGGATAAGCGCGTCAGAGGGGGAGAAATTTGCGAATACGATGAAGGGACTGACGGAAGAAATAAAGGAATTGGGACCCAGTCCATTGAGAGGTAAGATACTATGAAAGGAGTAGAACTGAAATCAGGGGATTTAGAAGGGTTATTTAAGGGATTGCTCGATAAGAAAGTCGTGGACTGTCTGATTCTGCCACATCGAGTGGGAAATAACGTGGCACACATGATGGTAACGGACAAGGATAAGATAGAACCGCCAGTGCCTGCCATATTTGCTCCCTCGTTCTCTGTAAATGTTGCGAATATCGTGAAGGGGTGGCTAATAAAGGAGAAGATAGGAATTGTGGCAAAGCCATGTGAGATAAGGGCAGCGATAGAATTGATAAAGTTGAAACAAATGGACAAAGAGAGTGTGCTTCTGATAAGCGTAGATTGCCCGGGTGCTTTTACGAATCAGGATTACGCAGACCATGCGGAAGAGATAGGAGATTGGGTAGACAGTGCGAAGATAGAAGAACTGAAAGGGAAAGGGATTGCGATAAGGGAAGCGTGTGAGATATGTGACAAACGGCTTGCAGACGTCGGAGACATAGGTATTGTGAGGCAGGACGGTGATAACGTGGTAGTTGTGGGAATAACAGACATGGGCGTTGAGGCATTGTCGGCTATCGAAGATATTTCGCTGGAGGATAAGGATATAGACAGGAGCGGGGAAATCGAAAAGATTGTATCAGAAGCGAAGAAGAAGAAAGATGCGCTACCCGAGATAAGCAGTGTGGAAGCGTTGGAGGAGTTCTTGAGGGACTGTATAGTATGCAAGAACTGCCGTGACATGTGTCCCGTATGCTACTGCAAGGAATGTTTCTTTGACCAACCGTTGGGAAATCCTGTGGGAGGGGACTTATTGAACATAGCAGAGTTAAGAGGTGCGATAGCGGTTCCGGCAAATCAATTGATGTATCATCTCACGCGTGTTTACCATGTCAGCACGACCTGTGTCGGCTGTGGTGCCTGTGAGGATGCCTGCCCGAAGGACATCCCACTGACGAGGCTTTATCCCGTGATTACGAAGAAGGTGCAAGAGATTTTCGAGTACGTGCCGGGTAAGGACGTTGAGGAGCCATTACCATTCACGGTTTACGAAGAGGAAGAGCTGGAAGACAAGTTGAGGTAAAGGGTAAAAAAATGCCAATAAAAACATGGGAGCTGGACCCAAACTTCAAGAATGAGATAATGGGCGAGGCGGGTGGGGAACGTCTCGCATCATGTTTTCAGTGCAGCACCTGCACGCTGGGCTGCCCGATTACCGAAATCGTTCCCAGTTACAATCCGCGGAAAATCATCCAGATGAGTTTGTTAGGAATGCGGAAGGAGGTGTTATCAAATCCTGATTTGTGGGTCTGCCTCATCTGCCAGACGTGCACGGCGCGGTGTCCACAGGACGTGCGGATTGCCGATGTGCTGAGCGCGATACGGCGAATAGCCGAACGAGAAGAGGAAGCAGGTAACTTAAAGATAGACAGTCACAGACCACTGTTTGATAAGGCATTCCAGCACCAGTTGGAAAAGTATGGGCGGCTGTATGATATTGGCCTTGCGAAGGAATATTATCCGAAGAAGGAAGGGTCATTTATCAAGGGGATGAAGGCGATGATGAAGGATTACAAGGATTTTGGGATGCGAATGTTTAAGAAAGGGAAGATGGGCCCGAAGGCGATGCTCGCACCGAAGGTGAAGGGTCGAGCAGTGATAAAGAAGATATTTAAGGAGATGGGAGAGGAATGAGTATAAATAAACTTGCATATTACCCAGGATGTCCTTCTGACGGGACGGCGGTAGACCAGGATATGTCAACAAAAGCGGTGTTTGAGAAGTTAGGCGTTGAGCTGGTCGAGGTAGAGGACTGGAACTGCTGTGGTGCTGCGGAAGTAGAGGACCCGAGAGTAGTGTATGCGTTAAACGCGCGGAATCTTGCGATTGCCGAGAAAGAAGATCTGGACATTGTGACCCCGTGCAGCATCTGCTATTATAATTTAGAGCGTAGTAACAAGGCACTGAAGGCAGATGAAGCACTGTGTACGAAACTAAAGGGGATAGACAGCTCGCTGGACTATGGCGGTAAGATAAAAACGAAACATGTGCTGGACGTCTTTGTGAATGACATAGGCATGGATGAGATTTCAAGTAAGCTGGAGAAGAAGGTGAACGTGAAAGTTGCACCGTATTACGGCTGTTATATCGGGCGACCGCCTGAGACGGCTTTTGATGACCCCGACAATCCGGTCTTGATGGACAAGTTAATAGAGCTGATAGGTGGTGAAATAGTGCCAAATTTCAATTACATGAAGACGGTCTGCTGCGGTGGACCTCTGATGATGACGCGGGGGGACATAGCATTTGACATGGCGCGGAAGATACTGGACGTTGCGAAGAATGCGGGTGCAGATTGCATTTCACTCGCATGCCCGCTGTGCGGCATGATGCTGGACGGCAAGCAGGCAGACATAGAAAAGGCGCTCGGCATCACAATAGGGATGCCCGTTGTTTACATCACGCAGTTGCTGGGTCTCGCGCTGGGAATAGAACCGAACAAACTCGGACTGAATAAAAATGCCGTGGATACGAAAGAAATACTTGGGAAGGTGGTGTGAGAAATGGGAATAGCAGTTATAGGGGGAGGAGTTGCAGGGATTACGGCAGCTCTTGACCTTGCGGATTCGGGTTATAAAGTACATTTGATAGAGAAGAATGCCGAACTCGGCGGTAAGATGGAGGAGCTTGCGGAATGTCAGATGGGATTGTCACCATACATAGCCAAAGTGGAAAACCATCCGAACATAAATTTGATGCTGTCGAGCGAGTTAGAGCGTTTGTCAGGCACAGCAGGAGATTTTAAGCTGAGCGTGTCGGGCAATGAAGTAGGTGTGGAAAGCGTGGTATTGGCGCCGGGCTATGACATTCCGGAAGTAGCGAAGAGTTATGGATATGGAAGTCCGGACGTTGTAGTCTCACTGGATTTCGAGGGGATGCTCAAAGCTGCTACGGTAAGTGAAACCGGGGAATTAGTGAGACCATCGGACGGTAAGCGAGTAAAGAAGTTAGGCTTTATCAAGTGCGTTGGTTCAAGATGCCAGGAGAACGAGATCTGCTCTACCGCGTGCTGCGCATACACAGCGAAAGAGGCGTGGGAAGTAAAAGAGCGATTCCCGGATATAGAGATTTACATCTTCTACATGGACATCAGGGTATTTGGAAAAGACGAGGAGTTAGTGGCAGAGTTAAAGGACAAATATGGTGTGAAATACATAAGGTCACGGGTTCCTGAGGTAATACCCGAGGAAGGTGCGCTGACCGTTAAGTTCGAGAACCTCGAGAAGGGAACGATAGAAAAACTCGACCTTGATATGGTAGTTCTTGCGGTTGGTTTGCTGCCGTCAAAAACCCTGAGCAAACTTGCAGAAATAACGGGCGTGAAAACCGATAAATATGGGTACATTGAAACGAGCCTAACGAGCCCGCTGGAAACGAGTGTTCCGGGTATTTTAGCGTGTGGAACGGCAACGGCACCGATGAAGGTACGGGAAAGCGTTGCACAGGCAAGTGGTGCGGCATTAAAGGCTGCGGGGCTTTCACAGCGCACGGAGCCAATTCCGGGGCAGGAGGAGCACAAATATATTGAAGTTGGCGATGAACTGAAGACAGGTGTATTCATTTGCGGTTGTGAAGGCGAAATAGCAAATTCCATAGACATACCTGCGGTCGTGGAACGAGTCAGCGAATTAAAGGACGTTGTCTATGTGAACAGCGAGACGAACACGTTGCAGGAGGCGATGGACGCGATAGAGAGCGGAATAGTGGACCAGGGATTGAACAGGATTGTATTTGCAGGACAGTCGCCGAGGGAATGTGAAGACATAGTTAGGGACGCATGTGCCGGGGCAGGACTAAATCCGTATTTACTGGAGATGGTAAACCTACGGGAGCAATGTGCGTGGGTGCAGGGGCCCAAAGACGCGACAGAAGCGGCGGTAGATATGCTGAAAATGGCTGTGGAACGAGCGAAGTATCTCGAGGAAATACCGGTTGAACGGTATCCCGTGATACCGAAAGCGCTTGTTATTGGTGGTGGCATATCGGGAATGAACGCAGCACTTGGAATTGCAGACGCCGGGTACGAAGTCCATTTAGTGGATAAAGGAGCAGAACTGGGTGGCGGTTTGAGAGAGAGCACCGAGTTACCGGGACCAGGCGGTGAGCAAGCTGCGGACGTTTTGAAAGAGTTAGTAGATAAAGTAACGGCTAATGAGCGAATAAACGTGTACACGAAGGTGAAAGAAGAAAAAGTCGTGGGAAGAGCAGGTTCGTTTAAAGCGAAGATAGTCGCAGAGGGTTCGGCTGAGGATGTGGAGATAGAATTTGGCGCCTGTGTGATTGCAACAGGAGCAAGGCGTGATTTCGTGCCCGAAGGTTACTTCGGATATGGCAAAGAGAAGAACGTGACGACGGTAAGCGAATTTGTAAAGATGCTGGCGGGTAAACTGGATGCCAATACAATCGCATTGATTCAAGATGTGCCAGGGGAAGGCGTAACTGCAAGGTACAGCAGCATTGAGGTAGTGGACAGTGCGTTAAAAGCGAAAGAGAAGAACCCGGATGCGAATGTATTCGTGCTGTACCAGGACATAAAGACCTACGGTAAGTGGGAAGTGCTGTACAAAGATGCACGTGAGAAAGGTGTGATATTCCTCAGGTACGACAAGGAGAAACCACCGAAATACGAAGATGGGATTGTTTCGGTCTATGACGTGATATTCAACGATGAGATACAGATAAAGCCTGATTTAGTGGTGCTCAGTACACCGGCGATGCCTGCGGAGGCGAACGAGCGACTGAGCGAGATGTTCAGGATTCCATTGAAAAATGGATTCTTTATGGAGAAGCCGGAGAGGCCAAAGATGGTGCTGACTCCTGTTGACACGGTGAATGAAGGGGTGTTTATCTGCGGTTCGGCAGTGTATCCCGCGATGATAGACGAATGCCTCGCAATGAGCAGTGCAGCAGCGTCGAGGGCGTGTGTGCTACTGGCGAAAGATTTCCTCGAGACGCCGGCGATGACTTCGGTGGTTGATGAGGAGATATGTGTAGGATGCGGCGTCTGTGAAGCGATATGCCCGGTCGAGGCGATAGAACTGACCGAAGAGCCGGTACCGGTGGTTACTTTCGGTGTGACCACGGTAGTGGGCAGAACAAAGAAGGTTGCGAAGGTTGGAGAAGGCTGCATAGGCTGTGGAAGTTGCGCTTCTTATTGCCCGTCAAGCGCGATGTCGTTGAAATATTTTAGGGATAAGCAGGTGTACGCACAGTTGGATTATGCGGTGTAGAAAAGTCCGCTCATCGGGCTTTTCTTTTATTTTTGCGCTTTGAGCAATCTTATGTAATCAAAAAAGACATATTGTTCAAAATCTTTAAACCCTGTCTTGGCTAATATCTCTCTCCAATCCCTTTTAATAAAATCAAAGGCATAAGGGCACTCTATAAGTTTAAATGGAATCATTGCATAAAAAGGCATCTTACTCAGAGAAAACTCATTATAATCCAGCACAA